>JAGCCY010000207.1 GCA_017651385.1 Lachnospiraceae bacterium | reverse complement strand
CGGAACGTATTCCTGTATCTTTCTTTTTACATTTGTCCTTGCACTTATTTACAAAAAAAAGGAAGTTTTAGCATTAAGCTTTACCTTCCTTTTCTGGCTTACTTTTTTATTGGGACCCGTTGTTCTTATAAGATATACCGCTTTTATATTTTATCAGATACCTCTTTTTGTATTTATGATACACAATATTAAAACATCGTCTAATTCCTGATCCTGTACAAAACGAAAAATTCATTTTCGGCTATCAGTTCAGGATCCTTTCCCAATAATTCCTTTTCTACTGTTCCGCCCGGTACGGTCGCTATATATCGACTCTTAAGATCATCAATATTATCTTTTACATAATCTGCGGAGCAGATATTTAATCCGTATCCCTCCGGTAGCCCATATAACATCCTCCATACCGTTTCCGCATATTCATCGCTCTCCGGAATATAATCAAGCGATACCCATATGACTGTATTGTCCCATGAAAGGCCTTTTGAAAGCGCCATCCCGTCTTTTGCCTGTAAGGCTATGTCTTCCACGTATTCCGCTCCTTCATCCTTAAAGGAGACATGATAATAATAGTTGTCGGTTCCCTTATATATAAATACCCATGAAAATATAAGAAAACATCCGACAGGAACCGCTATATCCGTTTTATCGAAATCCCGTACCGAAAGGATCATGCATCCGGCTGCTATAAATATAAGAAGATGTCTTGCGCCTTCATTTAATGTGTACATCATGGTAAGCGCAAACAACATCCCGATGAGGATCAATGCATAGGAAAATGTAAACAAAGCATTCTTTCGCTTCATGATAAGATCTTTTATGCCAATTACGATAAATATGATCATGAATGCAACGAATACGCCGTAATATGCGTTACCCGCTTCACCATACCTTAATCCCGGCCAGATTCTCCCGGCAATATCGCTTCCCTTTGCCATAAACGTATTTTTAAAGATCTCAAACCCTCTTTTCGGTCCATAGGCAAAGAAGCCCGTTATCCAGTCAAGGCTTATCGCATTATAAAAATACGGAGACGAGAAAAGTTTTGTGGTGATCCCGTAAGCGGATAAAGACAGAAAAGCCACTGCCATCGGCACCGTTATCTTAAGTTTTCTTTGCTTAAACTCTATAACAGCGGGAATAATGACAAAAAGAAGAAGATACGGTCTCATAAGAACCGAAATAAACAAAAGGACATAAGAGATGACCATATAAGAGGGTCTGTATCCTTCATTGGCCCTGTACCAAAGACCGAGCATTACCGTCACAATGGCCAGAACACTGATCTCCGGCATACATGACATAAGAAATCTGGAGATCGGAGTAAGCACAAACAAAAGGGCAAAAAGTATGATTGTCTTTGCAAATCCCGGTTTTGCAAAAAAAGCAAAAAGAAAAAGTGCGACAGTCATCAGAACAATATTACAGATCACGGGCGAAAGGATATTCCATCCGAATACCGCTCCGTAGAGTGACCAGAATAATAATAACAAAGGATTCCATGTCCCGAATGAAAGAAACTGCGCTGTGCCTTCGTTATATCCGAAATACCCCTGCGGAATGCCATGATGCACCACTCCTGATGTCATCTGATAATAAAACAGCTCATCCTGCCAGTTTGAACCGCAAAACCATACGTCAAAAAGGCTCTGTCTTGCGACCAGAGCCCTTAACAAACATACTGTTATGGGAAGAAGCGAAAGTATCAGGGCATTAATGATGCGGCTGTACTTAAGGCAGATTTTTTTCATTGATCATCCCCTGTTTAAATAGTGGAGCATTTCTTCATAATTCTTCTCGGCATCCTTATAGCCTTCAAGATAAAGAGCACTTAACTTGTCGGGATCCTTTTCCATTCTGCCGATATTTAAATCTTCATCCGGTCTTATAAGAAAAAGATTCCCGGCTTTTGACTGTTTCTCGATATATTCCATCGTTTCGTTATATGTGATATGGCGGTTTTCCATTAACTCAACGACCTTAGGATATTTATGATACCTTATCTTTATAAGTTTTTGCGTCTTTTCGGGTTTGCGTCTGAAGCCTACCGGCTTTGTCATTATCACGACATTTTTAACATTGCCGTCCGCCTCGCTTTTTTTGATCGGAATGGCATCGGAAATACCGCCGTCCAGATAAAGATGCCCATCGATCTTAACATTTCTTGATACAAGCGGAAGAGAACTTGATGCCCTTATATATACGATATCCTTAGACATATCCTCTATCTTCTTATATACGGGCTCGCCGGATTCTATGTCGGTTATGACCGCATATGCGTTTCCTTTATATTCATTGAATGTTTTGTAATCGAAAGGATTCAGATAATTCGGCACGAGATTGTAACTCATATCCGCCCCGAATATATCTCCTGTCGTGAGCAGACTGTATATGCCCATATAACGTTTATCCTTAAGATAATCGATCATTACATCACGGCCTCTTCCCTTTTGTTTGGAAAGATAACTCGACATTGTACATGCTCCGGCCGAAACACCGTAAACACTTGAAAATTCGATACCCATATCAAGAAAGAAATCCAGAACGCCGGCTGTATAAACACCCTTCATTCCGCCTCCTTCAAGTACCAGGCCCGCATCAAACATTTTACTTCCTCCTGTCGGGATACTCGGTCTCTACAAACTTCCTTAATGCCGGAAGCGACCTTTCCACCTTTTCTGTATCTATACAATACGCCATCCTGAAATAACCCGGACACCCAAACGAATCTGCGGGTACGAGCACAAGGTCGTATTTAAGAGCTTTTTGGCTGAATGCCACAGCATCCTCTTCCAGTGCCTTCGGGAATATATAGAAAGTTCCGCCCGGCTTTACAACCTCAAAGCCCAGATCGGTAAGTTCCTTATAAAGAATATTCATGTTTGTCTCATATACGGACAGATCCGAAGTCATATCAAGAACTTTTGCAACCGCCATCTGTATGATCGAAGCAGGACAGTTATGCCCTGTTCCTCTTGAGATCTGGCCGCACATCATCGCGATCGTCTCGGAATCGGGATCTGCCGGATTGCAAGCCACATAACCTATTCTTTCACCCGGAAGCGAAATTGATTTGGAAAACGAATAGCATGTAAGAGTATGATCGTAGTACTTCGCGGGATAAGGACAAACTACACCGTCAAATACGATCTCTCTGTAAGGTTCATCCGAAACAAGATAAATATCAAAACCGAATTCCTTTGATTTTTCTTTTAAAATATCAGCGAGCCTTTTAACAGTCTCTTCGGAATATACTATACCCGTGGGATTGTTGGGACTGTTTATAAGTACGGCATTTACATTTTTAT
>JAGCCY010000023.1 GCA_017651385.1 Lachnospiraceae bacterium | reverse complement strand
TTGAGCGGTACCCTATAAAGGGAAACGGCTTACAAATCCTTAATTTGCGCGGGCGATTTCATTAATAATAGGTTAAGAATCGGGGCGTAACTTGAATTTATGCGGATATTAAGATAAGATTGTTTAAGTAAAAGATGTTTGAGGGTTATTAAATATACAGGAGGCCGGTATGGCAGATTTAGGTGCAACACAGGTATTGAAGGTAGTACAGGACAAGCCCATGAGTGTGGACGATATTCTTGAGATCGTCTACAAGGCCAATAAAGAGAAGGGATACGATGCCGTTAATCAGATCACGGGATATCTGGTTTCCGACGATCCCACATATATAACTTCTTATAATGACGCCAGAAAGCTTGTAAGGCGTCTTGAGCGTGACGAGATCATAGAAGAACTTATTTCGTCTTATGTTAAGAGTAAGGGCTGGGACAAAGATTAATGCGAATTTTGGGGCTTGATTTCGGATCAAAAACGGTGGGGGTTGCGGTGAGCGACCCTTTACTTATGACAGCGCAAGGTGTTGAGATCATTAGACGCAAGGAAGAGAACAAGTTAAGAAAGACACTTGCACGCATAGAAGAGCTGATCATCGAATACGAGGTTACCGAGATCGTGCTCGGACTTCCGCTCAATATGGACGACACGGAAGGGGAACGTGCCAGACTTTCAAGAGAATTTAAGGATATGCTTGAGAGGCGTACCGGACTTAAGGTTACGATGTGGAATGAACGGCTTACGACAGTCGAAGCCGATGAGATAATGGATGAAGCGGGGATAAAAAAGGCAGATCGCAAGGAATATGTGGATATGATCGCCGCACAGCTGATCCTCGAGGGATACATGGAATACGGGAGAAAGTAAATGGAGACTATAGTTCTTACCGGTAATGAAGGCGATAAGATAGAATTTTATGTGTTGGAAAAGACCACTTTGGGTGGTGTTGATTATATGTTGGTAACAGACAGCGAAGACGAAGACGGCGAGGCGTATGTGCTTAAAGATCTGTCGAAGACTCAGGATACGGAAGGGGTTTATGAGATCGTAGACGACGAGACGGAGCTTGAGGCAGTGGGCCAGGTGTTCAAAAGTCTCCTTGATGATATCGACATCGTAGAATAGTAACAGATAGGAGTTTTAATTGAATAACGAAACGAAAAATAATGCCGGGAAGCTTAAGATAATACCTTTAGGCGGCCTTGAGCAAATCGGAATGAACATTACTGCCTTCGAGTACGGGGACAGTATAATTGTGGTGGATTGCGGTCTTGCATTTCCCGAAGGCGATATGCTGGGAATAGATCTTGTGATCCCCGATGTAACATATTTAAAAGATAATATTGACCGCGTGAAGGGTTTTGTGATCACGCACGGTCACGAAGATCATATCGGAGGACTTCCCTATGTACTCAGGGAGGTAAATGTTCCGATCTATGCCACAAAGCTTACGATGGGCATAATAGAGAAAAAGTTATCGGAAACCGAAGATCTTTTAAAAAAGATAAAAAGAAAAGTCATAAAGTTCGGACAGTCCGTCAACATGGGCGAGTTTCGCGTTGAATTTATAAGGACCAATCACTCCATAGTGGATGCCGCGGCTTTGGCCATCTTTTCGCCTGCCGGAACAGTGATCCATACGGGTGATTTTAAGGTTGATTATACGCCCGTTTACGGAGATTCCATAGATCTTGAAAGGTTTGCATCGCTTGGAAAGAAGGGTGTTCTTGCACTTTTATGTGATTCCACAAATGCGGAAAGACCGGGATTTACTCCCTCTGAAAGAACGCTTGAGCATACTTTTGATACGATCTTTGGAGAGCATAGGAATACAAGGATAATAGTGGCTACGTTTGCCTCGAATGTAGACAGAGTCCAGCAGATCATCAATGCCGCATGTAAGTACGGCCGAAAGGTTGCCGTGGAAGGCCGTTCGATGGTAAGCATCATAGATATCGCAACCGAGCTTAATCGTATAAGCATACCCGAGAATACTCTCGTAAGTATAGATGAGATCAAGAATTATCCGCCCGAGAAAACGGTCCTGATCACTACAGGAAGCCAGGGCGAGAGTATGGCGGCCTTATCGAGGATAGCATTCGGTACTCATAAGAAGATATCGGTCGGGGCGGGTGATACGGTCGTTTTCTCTTCAAATCCGATACCGGGTAATGAGAAGGCGGTCACAAAGATCATAAACGAGCTTCTTTTAAAAGGCGCCGATGTTATTTTCCAGGATGCCCATGTTTCGGGACATGCCTGCAGAGAAGAGATAAAACTTATTTACTCGCTGGTGCAGCCTAAGTACTCGGTTCCCGTTCACGGAGAGTACAAGCATCTTTATGCGCAGGCAAAACTTGCGGGTGAGCTGGGAATTCCGAAAGAAAATATTTTTATCTTGCGCTCCGGTGATATACTTGAATTGGATGAAAACGGTGCGGAAATAACGGGAAAGGCTCCTGCGGGAGCGCTGTATGTGGACGGTCTGGGTGTCGGAGATGTCGGAACATCGGTTTTAAAGGACCGTCAGAGACTTGCGGTAGACGGTATAGTCATATCCACCATAGTGGTCGATGAATATTCGGGTTCTCTTCTTTCGGGACCGAATGTTATCACACGGGGTGTCATATATGTAAAAGAGTCCGAGGAAGTTATAGCCGAGGCCAGGAATATGCTGACCGAAGCGGTGACCGCGGCATATGATAAGGGGATTTCTGACTGGGGAAGATTAAAGAATATTATGAGCAGTACGCTCTCTGATTTCTTCTGGAAGAAATACAAGAGACGTCCTATGATATTACCGATAATAATGGATGTGTGAGGTGTTTGACATGACGGATCTTTCCAATATTGCCCAGACTGTTATCAATGCGTTAAAGGATACGGTAGAATACAAAGAATATGAGGAAGCTTTGGCAGAGCTTACCAAAGATCCCGCACTATACAAAAGAGTCAATGAAATGCGCGACAAGAACTTTTCCCTGCAGCAGTATGACGGGGACGACATTCTTGATCTTATGGATGCATTGACCAATGAGTACGAAGATGTTATAAATTTGGAGATAACGGGTAGGTTTATCGAGGCAGAAGCAGATGTCTGCACTCTTATCAGAAACTTTACCCATATGGTTACGGAAGGGTTGGATTTCGATATATGACGGTTAAACAGATTTCTGAAATAGTTACATCCATAATATCGCTTGCCATTAAGATAGTGGTGATAGTATGGCTGGTCAATTTCATATATGCAAAGACCATGGAAGCATATGATTTCGGTTACAGGGTATTTACCGAGGCTCCTGTCTCTCCCGAGCCGGGAAGGGAAGTCAATTTTTCGGTGACAGAGGGAAAAAGCGAGAAATCCATTGCGGAAAGTCTTGAAGAAAAGGGACTTGTAAGGGACGCAAATCTCGCATATCTACAGATCATGGTCTCCGAATACCACGAAACATTAAAGCCCGGTATATATGTACTTAATACTTCGCAGACGGTTGAGGAAATGATGGCGATAATGGGTGCCCCGGAAGAGGAATCCACGGAAGAGGAAGAAGAGGAATAAAAGTTTATGATAGTCGATGAGCGTATGGCGGCTTTTATC
>JAGCCY010000206.1 GCA_017651385.1 Lachnospiraceae bacterium | reverse complement strand
CTATCGTTCGTTCCTGTTCGACAGGATACGGTGAAGAGCTTATGAAGGCTGCGTTCCTGCTCGATGACGGTGAGGTCGAGACCGTTGCCCACTACTATGCCGCTGCGTTCTTTGAACCTGATGTCGACTGTATACTGGATATCGGCGGCCAGGACATGAAGTGCATAAAGATAAAGAATCAGACCGTAGACTCCGTACAGCTTAACGAAGCTTGTTCATCGGGCTGCGGATCGTTTATAGAGACATTCGCAAAATCGCTCAACTATTCCGTAACGGATTTTGCAAAAGCAGCTCTTTTCGCAGAGCATCCCATCGATCTTGGTACCCGCTGTACGGTATTTATGAATTCAAAGGTCAAGCAGGCACAAAAGGAAGGTGCGAGCGTAGCGGATATCTCCGCGGGTCTTGCATATTCGGTCATAAAGAACGCCCTCTTTAAGGTCATTAAAGTCAACGACGCATCTTCGCTTGGCAAAAACATCGTTGTACAGGGCGGTACGTTCTATAACGACGCTGTACTCAGAAGCTTTGAAAAAGTTGCAGACTGTAAGGCGATCCGTCCCGATATAGCAGGTATCATGGGCGCTTTCGGTGCCGCTCTCATCGCAAGGGAACGCTTTAGCGAAGGTTTCAATACCACTATGCTTGATTATAACGATATCTGCGAATTAAGATTCGAGACCAGCATGGCTAAGTGCAAGGGCTGTACAAACTCCTGCCGTCTTACCGTCAACAGATTTTCCGGCGGACGCCAGTACATTTCGGGCAACCGCTGCGAACGCGGTATCGGAAAGCAAAAGAACAAGGACAATATCCCCAATCTTTTTGAATACAAGCTTAAAAGATATTTTAATTACGAGCCTCTTCCCGAAGACGAAGCAAAGAGAGGAACTGTCGGTATCCCGAGAGTTCTTAATATGTATGAAAATTATCCGTTCTGGCATACATTCTTTACGACTTTGGGTTACAGGGTGCTTCTTTCACCGCTTTCAAGTCACAACATCTACGAACTCGGTATAGAATCCATCCCGAGCGAATCGGAATGTTATCCCGCCAAGCTTGCGCACGGACACATAAAGTGGCTTATCGACAAGCATCCGGATTTTATATTCTATCCCGCCGTTTTCTACGAGCGCGACGAGATAAGAGACACAAACAACCATTATAACTGCCCCATCGTTACGTCTTATTCGGAAAACATCAAAAACAATGTCGATGAGATAAGCCGCGGCGAAGTAAGATTCCGAAATCCTTTTATGTCGTTTAAATCAAAAGAAACGATCGCTCATGCTTTAACGCTTGAATTTAAGGAAATTCCGGAATCGGAAGTCGTGCAGGCAGTCCTTCTTGCATACGATGAGTTAAACAAAGCACATAAGGATATGCAGAAAAAGGGCGAAGAAGTAATCGAGTATTTAAATAAGACAGGACGAAAAGGCATCGTCCTTGCAGGAAGACCCTATCATGTCGATCCCGAGATAAACCACGGTATCCCCGAGCTTATAACGTCATACGGTGTCGCTGTTCTTACCGAAGATTCCGTATCGCATTTAGGTAAGCCCGAAAGACCGCTGATCGTATCGGACCAGTGGATGTACCATTCAAGACTGTATGCTGCGGCAAGCTACGTAAAAACCGTCGACAATATCGAGCTTATACAGCTTAACTCATTCGGCTGCGGTCTCGATGCGGTAACAACCGACCAGGTCAACGATATCTTATCCGGTTCCGACAAGATCTATACATGCTTAAAGATAGATGAGGTCAATAACTTAGGCGCGGCAAGGATAAGGATACGTTCCCTTCTTTCGGCGATAAGAGTGCGTGACATGCGTCACTACAAACGTACGATACGTTCAAGTGCGTTCAAGCGCAAGATATTCACCGAGGAAATGCGCAAGAACTATACGATCCTCTGCCCTCAGATGTCGCCCATTCACTTTGATCTGCTTGAAACAGCCTTCAACAACGCGGGATACAATCTCGTTATCTTAAATAACGATAACCGTTCCGCAATAGACTGCGGTCTTAAATATGTCAATAATGATGCATGCTATCCTTCACTCCTTATAGTGGGACAGATGATGCAGGCACTCGAATCGGGCCAGTACGACCTTAATAAGACCGCTCTTATCATGACTCAGACGGGCGGCGGCTGCCGTGCCACAAACTATATAGGATTCATAAGAAGAGCTTTGGCAAAAGCCGGAATGGAACAGATACCGGTCCTTTCGCTCAACTTATCAGGTCTCGAAAAGCAGCCCGGTTTTAAGATCACGCCCGCGCTTGCCATAAGAGGTATCTACGCCGTATTGTTCGGAGATATATTCGAGCGCTGCGTATACCGCATGCGTCCTTACGAAAAAGTAAAAGGCACTACCGACGCCATTCACAAAAAGTGGCTTGAGAAATGCCGTAAGTTCTTATGCAAAAAACATGTAAGCTTCTTTGAGTACAAATCAATGTGCACAAAGATGATAAAAGAATTCGATGCCATCGAAGTGACGGGTGAGAAAAAGCCCAGAGTCGGCATAGTGGGCGAGATCCTCGTTAAATTCTCTCCCACCGCCAACAATCATGTCGTCGAGCTCTTGGAATCAGAAGGCGCCGAGGCGGTCGTGCCCGACCTTATGGACTTTTTGCTGTACTGCTTCAGAAATCAGGAATTCAAGCATAAATATCTCGGTACATCCAAAAAATCCGCCGTTGTGGCAAAAATGGGAATATGGGCGATAAACGTCTTCAGAAAGAGCACCGTAAGGGCCTGCAAAAAGAGTAAGAACTTCGATCCGCCCGCAAATATAAACGTAACGGCAAAGAACGCATCCAAGATCGTATCGATCGGTAACCAGACGGGTGAAGGATGGTTCTTGACCGGTGAAATGATAGAGCTTATAAACAGCGGTGCAAAGAACATCGTGTGCGCACAGCCCTTCGGCTGCCTTCCAAACCACGTTGTGGGCAAGGGTGTTATCAAGCAGTTAAGACAGCGCTATCCCGGTTCCAATATCGTTGCGATAGATTACGATCCGGGCGCATCCGAGGTCAACCAGTTAAACCGTATCAAGCTTATGCTTTCAACGGCCCATAAAAATGTGCAAAAACAATAAAAGTATAAAAGCGTATCGCTTGTGATACGCTCGCGCCGAGCGCGTTTGCCGCAGGCAATATCTTCCATTCGCGCAAGTGCGCATCCTTGCGGAGCTTTTTTATATAGATGATTTCCCAGAAATCATCTATATAAAAAACAAGAGATCCGTCGATTACTCGTCGGACCTCCCGTTATTGAGAATGGTACATTGGGGTTATGGGGTATGATATATATATACAATACGTGGATTAACACAAAATTAATGAAAAAACTTTTTTCAAATAATTTTCTACGCAATGTCATCCATCTGTGAAGTATATAACTGGTAGTATGCTCCGCGCTTTTGCATAAGCTCGTCATGCGTGCCGCACTCTACTATACCGCCTTCGTCAATGTACATGATCTTATCGCAGTTCTTTATGGTTGAAAGCCTGTGGGCAATGATACAGGATGTACGTCCTTTAAGCATTGCGTTAAGTCCCTGCTGCAAAGCCTTCTCGGTCTGAACATCGATACTCGATGTTGCCTCGTCGAGGATCAGTATCCTGGGATCCGATATAAGTGTTCTTGCAAAACTTATAAGCTGTTTCTGACCCTGGGAAAGAACATTTCCGCGTTCTTTTACCTCAGTCATATAACCTTCCGGCATATTTCTTATAAATGCATCGGCGCACACAGTCTCTGCCGCTTTTTCGATCTCTTCATCCGTTGCATCAAGTTTGCCGTACAGGATGTTGTCTTTAATGGTGCCCGAGAATATAAAGCTGTCCTGAAGCATGATACCCATCTGCGAACGAAGCGAATGAAGCGTAACCTTCGAAATGTCCTGACCGTCTATGAGTACTCTTCCGCGCTCGATATTGTAAAATCTCGATAAAAGACTCACTATCGTACTCTTACCCGCTCCGGTAGGACCGACGAGTGCGACGCTCTCACCCGGTTCGACCGTAAACGAAACATTGTGAAGAACGTTCTTGCCTTCTTCGTATGCAAAGGTAACGTTTTCAAAGCTTACGGCTCCTTCGATGGGCTTCATCTCAACAGCATCATCCGCATCCTTAACGGTTACGGGCTCATCGATAGTCTCAAATATCCTTTCAAGATAAGCGATGTTGTTTATAAAGTTATTGAAAATATTACCAAGGTTCATTATAGGCTGCCAGAATCTTGCCGCATAACTTGTGATCGCAAGGATGGTACCGACCGTATAATGTCCGTTCACGAATACCAGAAGCGCAAATATATAGATCGCAGCTCTTACAAGAACGGAGATAGTATCGATACCCGGCCACACAAGGTTTGTATATCTTACGGCCCACATCCAGGCTTTACGGCATCTGTCCGAAAGACCCGAGAATATTTCCGCGTTCTCTTCTTCTCTTGCAAATATCTGTGTTACGCGTGCACCGACGATATTCTCCTGAAGATATGCGTTTAAGTTTGAATTCTTGTTGGAAACATTCTGCCATGCCTTACGCTGTTTTGACTTGATCCACAGCATAAATACCGCAAGGATCGGCACACCGCACACAACAACGATCGAAAGCTTCACATCCACGATAAACATGAACACCACGATAAACAGAAGGTTCATGACTTCGAGGATGATGTTGATAAGACCGTTCGAAAGCATATCCGAAACAGAGTTCACATAGTTGACGACACGGATAAGTATCTTTCCGTGCGGTCTGTCATCGTAGTACTGGAAAGGAAGATCCTGAAGGTGCTTGAATATATCCTTTCTGATGTCATAGATGATGCCCTGGCTGACCTTGATCATTATACGCATACGAAGTGTAGCGAAGATCGCGCTTAAGATAAATACTCCTATAAGCACTCCGCCCAGGATAAAAAGCATCCTGTAGTCCTTGGCCGGAACAACATCATCAAGAGCTTTCTGCGTGATCATCGGGGAGAAAAGTGCCAGTATACCGCCCACCGCACTTATCAAAAATGCGAGGATCATCTTCTTTGAATAAGGTTTTATATAACTTCCCGCTCTTAAGAGGTGATGGTAGTCAAACGGTGTTTCAAGAATTTCATCTTCTTTGTATGTATTACGTCCTGCCATTACACTACCTCCTCTCCTGCCTGAAGTTTTACAAGTTCATAATAATATCCCTTTTGTGCGATAAGCTCCTGGTGAGTACCCTGCTCGGCTATGACGCCGTCCTTAAGCACTATTATCTTATCGGCAACCTTTGTGGTGGATATTCTCTGTGCGATTATGATCTTTGTACAGTTGAAATCAAGTTTCCTTAAGCTGTTCTGTATCTGCTTTTCAGTCTCCATATCGACGGCGGAAGTCGTATCATCAAGAATGAGTATCGAAGGTCTTACAGCCAATGCTCTCGCAAGCGAGATACGCTGTTTCTGGCCTCCCGAAAGACCCACGCCTCTTTCACCTATTATCGTGTCGTAGCCTTCGGGCATCTTGGCGATAAATTCCGAAGCCTGTGAATATCTTGCAAACTTTAAGACCTCTTCCTTGGATATATGGCTGTCGCCGAAAGCTATATTTCCGTCGATCGTATCCGAATAAAGAAGCACGTCCTGTGTCGCAAGACCGATATTCTTACGAAGCTGCCTTAATTTGTATCTGTTAACGTTTATACCGTCCACCAGGACCTCACCCGAAGTGGGTTCGTAGAATCTCGGTATAAGATGTATGAGCGATGTCTTGCCGCAGCCTGTCTCGCCCATGATCGCAACCGTCTGGCCGGGCTCGGCCTTAAACGAAATATTCTTAAGAACGGGATATTTGCCGTCTTCAAACTTAAAGCTTACGTTCTTAAACTCTATCTCGCCCTTAAGTCTGTCGGGCTTGTCTATAGCATCGGGAGCATCCACGATAACGGGTTCGGAATAATAAATCTCCATGTCTTTTGCGGAAGCCGCGCTGAAACGCTGGAACTCGTTCATTATATTTCCGAGCATTCTCATGGGGTTTGCAAGTGCCCATATAAGACCCGAGAATGCAACATACTGACCCATTGTAAGCTCGCCTCTTATAAGGTATGTGCCGCCCACTACCATAAGTACCACGGGCATAAGGTTTGCGCACGATTCTATATAGGGATAGAACTTAAGCCATACCATCTGGGTCTTTTGGTTGGTCTCGGAATAATCCCTGTTGCTCTCGTCGAACTTTTTGATCTCGTAATCTTCTCTTGCGAAAGCCTTGACCACACGGTTACCCGAAATATTCTCCTGGGCGCTTGTGTTCATTCCCGCAAGCTTTTCACGAAGGAGCGCGTGCATCGGGCCTACCTTGATACGGAATACCCTTATGATGATCAGGATAAACGGAGCGATCGCCATAAGCCACAATGTCATCCTTACGTTCATGGAAAAGAAATACACGAGCGTAGCCGTCATAAGCGAAAAAGCTTCTATTATCATACGTACGACCCAGGCCACCATATGTCTTATGGCATCAAGGTCACCCGTAACTCTGGTCATAAGATCTCCGGTACGGTATTCGTTATAAAATCTCATGTCCTGATATTCAATTTTGTGGAAAAGGATATTTCTGACTTTATACAGAACCGATTGAGAAACGTGTTCGTAAGCCATGCAGTCGGCATAGACCACCAAAGCTCTTAAAACCGTTATGCCTACCATCATACCGATCAGCATTAAAAAACGATCTCTGTTATTTGCAAGATTGGCCGCCGCATTTTCTCCTGCGATAAATTCGTCGACAACCTTCTGAGAGAAAAACGGGATCGTAAGCTGGAAGGCATTGTATAGAACAGTGCCGAAAAGCGCCACAATGAAAAGAAACCTTTTTCCTTTCATATTGTCCCAGAGCCACTGGATCCTGGTCCTGGGAAATGTCTTTTTTTCCATATATCAAACTCCCTCCGAAATAACGGTATAAGATTACCGTCCTTTTATTCATACCCTCATATCATTTTAAATATAATAACCCCCGGATGTTACAAAATCCTACTTATAAATTGTATTTTTCTATTCATAAAAAAACCTTCCACTTTTTAATTGCGGAAGGTTTCAAAATTTATCATTTGTATTATTCAAAACAGGAAACATCAAACAATCTGTTCCTTACGGTATCGTAAGCGATCACATTAAGCCCGTTCTCCGTATAGACGCACGGCGTCAGGTTATATATGACGTTTGAAGTTAAGTTGTCCGGGTTATATGTAAGCTTGACCGCATCATATCTTGACAGTCCTATTATCTTTGTATTTCCGGGCAGATTATCCATTACCCTTACCGCATTTCCGTTTTCGTATACCCATTTACCGCCTATCCCGACAGTTGACGGATCTATCCTGAAATAGGCAAGATCTTCAAGCGTGTTTTCAAAATCGCCTTCAAGCGAAAGGATTATCTTCATACCGCTGCAATCCGAAAGAAGCCTAAGATAATCGTCTGTTCCGTAAGCATTCATAAGCTTGTTTATATCAAGGATATGATAATAAAGTTCAAGATCCTTATCCCACTGGTAATAATCCTCATCACCCCTGTGGTCCGGAAGATCGAAATTTGCGTCGATATATGCGCCAAGGCTTAAAGTGATCTTCTTGGCACCGTTCATGTTAAGATGATGCATATCTCCCATCATATCGAAGGCCGCATCAAATCCCAGTGCACGCGTCATGCCCGTAAAATCGATATATGTGAGGCCTTTGCTCTCGACATATTCCTTTATGCCGTTCGATATTTCTTTTTCTCCTTCGAAGACCGTATAAGGCGATAAGAAAAATACGGGTCTGAAATTGTATTTTTTTGACAAAGCCAATACGTCATCGACAAGCTTTTTGTTGCGGTCCGAAATTGTAGTAATCTCTTCTTTGTATGCAAATTCGGATATGAAACATCCTCCTTCTCCCATTCTCATCTCTGCACCGCGGCCGTAGGAATCGATACCGTATCTTATGTAATCGTCCCTTGTAAGCTCTCTGTACCTCGTGTGCACAATGGGCCAGCGCAAAAGATAATCGGACTTATTCTCAATATCGCTTTCAAGGACAAGCCTTGCCGAATCCGCAGAACTTTTTAACGCGAGCATATTCCTTATGGTACTGCCTTCGTCGTTCATCTCGTCGCTTATCATCGTATAGGTTTCTATGAATACGACCTTGGGTGACTGCCGTTTTAAAAACTCTTTAAGACAGGCATAGGTACTTTCCACACTCTGCGCGGAGATCGCCATGTCAAAAGAAGCGATACCGTAATTTTCCCAAAGCAGTGCCGGATACACGGAATTGTAACAGTGGCTCGATCCCAAAAATACCGCATCCACAAGATCTCTGTCCGTATTGTAGAATTCCGCGGTCGCCGAATAGATCTCGGACTCTCCTCCGTTTGTATCTTTAAGAGCAAGCGGTCTATATGCAATTGAGATCACAACCGCCGTTACGATCGTAAAGGCGACGCATTTGATTATCTTGTCCATATACGTCCCTTCCTAAAACCTGAAATAGATAAATTGCGTTGAATCAAAGTTCATACCGTACTCACCGAATATTAGGCAGCTTACGATGATAAGGATAAGTACCGCCCATCTGAACCAGAGATTCTGTTTGTACAGAAAATCCCCGATCGTCATGTTCATTTTGTATTTGATGATATCAAAGACCAAAAGGATCAGAAGCGATATGAACAGGATCGTGGCCTCGGGTCTCGATAATCCGTAGTTAAATATCGAGCCGTCCGTAAGTACCCAGAAGTCGGGCCTTGTAAACATATCTTTAAAGAAAAGCGTCACATCGCTAAAATTCGAAGCCCTGAAAGGTACCCATGCAAGGCTCGTAAGGATAAACGTTACCGCTATCCGTCCGAATCTGTAACTGAAAACGGAAGTATCCGTTTTTAAAAGACCGTTAACTTTTTCTTTTACCGGCTTTAAAATATCGCCCACGATCTGGAAAACTCCGTGTAGTCCTCCCCAGAATACGTAAGTCCAGTCGGCTCCGTGCCAGAGACCGCTTACAAGGAAAGTCACAAGAATATTAAAGTACTTTCTTATCTTTGAGCAGCGGCTTCCCCCAAGCGGGATGTAAAGATAATCCTTAAACCATGTACTTAATGAAATATGCCATCTGTGCCAGAAATCGGAAATGCTGTCCGCAAAATACGGCGCATTGAAGTTTTCGCAAAGATCGAAGCCCATGACATTGGCAGCGCCGATCGCTATGAGCGAATATCCGCCGAAATCACAGTATATCTGTATCGAAAATGCCGCTGCGGCCGCCATGGTCTCCACAAGCCCCGCATTCTGAAGGCTTGAATAGACTCCGTCCACAAATATGCTTATGCGGTCGGCAATAACAACCTTCATAAACATTCCGTAGCACATAAGCGTAAAGCCTTTTACAAACTTTTCGTAATCAAACATTTTCTCTTTTGTGACTTTTTTGATCTGCAAAAGAAGGTTTGTGGAACGCTCGATGGGGCCGGCCACGAGCTGCGGGAAGAAAGATACGAACAGTGCGTAATTAATGAAATTTTTCTCGGCTTCGGTCTTCTTTCTGTATACATCCACGGTGTAGCCAAGCGCCTGGAAAGTATAAAACGAAATACCGACCGGGAGAATGAAACTGAAAGGATTTGTTACATTTTGGCCGTTAAAGATACGCAAAACGGCGTTAATGTTATCAAGCATGAAATTGCAATATTTAAAGAAGAAAAGAATGGAAAGATTTACAAAGAAGCTTCCGAAAACTATCCATTTTCTCAAAGATCCGTTCTCATTCTTTGAAAGAAGGATGCCCGATAAATACGTGATCACGGTGGAAATTAAAATGAGTATCGCATATTTGGGATTCCAGCTCATGTAGAAAAAGTAGCTGGCAAAAAGAAGCCATACCGGCTTAAGCTTTTTGGGTATGGCATAATAAAGTATGGTGACTATCGGAAAAAATATCAAAAACCGGAATGAATTGAATGCCATAGCCAGCTCCGTCAAAAGAAAAATTTACTTAAATATTTTCTTCCAAACGGGCTGCAAAGTCAAGTTTACTTATCGGCAAAAACTCAAAAACTAATCTCCTATATATGAAGTCGTGGGAACCATTGTGTCTTCGATCGTGGTGGCTGTACCCGGCCAGCAGTCATATTCATCATGACCGTTTATCAGAACTATTCTTTCAACCCCGTTAATGTTATCTCCGTAAATGACAAATGTTGCGTCTTTATCGACCTTGGATCTCACATATTTCTCATCAAAGCCGCTGCCTATAAGCTTTGAATCCGAAACCACGCTTCCGTTCTTTATCATAACAGGGCCCGAACCCATAAATTTTAATGTTTCGTATGCCAAGGATGCATTGATACTTGTAGCCATCTCGCTTGCTGTCTCTGTATCTGCCGCTACTTTTGCTTTTTTGATATTTCTTGTAAAAGAGGGAAGTATAACTCCGAAGATTATCACGACAATTGCAATGGTGGTTATAAGTTCCAAAATAGTAAATCCTTTGTTGTTCTTCATTCGACGCTCTCCTTAGCAATATTATTTTTTATACAAAATATATCGTCAGAGATTTTTGCTTCATTAGATACCCGACATATAATATTCGGTTAACAATTTTCGTTTTTTTTCGTGAGGCCTCCATAACGTAAAAAAGTCGCCTGAGCGACTTTTTTACGTTCTTTTGTAATTGGAGGTTTACTATGAAAAAGGGGGTTTTATGAGCAAAAGTTTTTTGTTTGTTACACTATATATATCGTCGGATATTTTGGGTTCATTAGCATAAATCGGATAATATTCCGTTAACATTTTGCAAAAAAAGATGAAGGATACACGAATTATGCTATAATACACGCAAAAAGTATTGCTTAAGTTCCGGTTCTTATTTATTCTCCAGATCGTCTCAACCTGCGTGATCCTTATCAGCCTGTTGAGACTTGTAAAAGTAAACAGTTTTGCGAGTACACGTTATCTTCTCCTTACGGGAGCGTGTATTGTTGCCTATTCTGCTGGCTACGCCTTCGAAATGGTTGCATCCGACAAAGGCGAAGCATTGTTTGCTCTGCGCTTTGAATATGCCGGCATAAGCTTCATGGCGCTCTGCTTTCTTAAATTTGTCACGGAATATTGCGATACGCACTTTCTTCCCACCTGGGGCTCATGGTGCATATTGGGCTTTGACTTCCTTGTCGCCGCCACTATGATGGGCTGCCCCCGTACGGATCTTTACTATACTTCCATGGATTTCATCTATACCGGTATCTTCCCTCATGTGGAAACCGGCAAAGGTATCTTATATTATCTGTTTTCCATACATCAGGTCATTATCATGGTCGCCTGTTCTTTTGTATTCTTATGGTATTACAAACGCAAAGCAAGAAAAAAGGAACAGATCCTTTACCGTCTGCTCTTTTTTGAATCTTTGATCCCCATAAGCGGTATTATCATCAATACTTTCCAAGTCATAGACGGCTATGACATAAATTCGCTCATGCTCGACATAATGTACACGGGTCTTATCTTCACGCTTACAAACGGAAGGCTTAACGACGTCGAAAGTATAGCCGTTTCAAATCTCTACAAAGATTTCGGAAGCGGAATCATAATCACCAACACAGACGGCGATTATGTCGATGCAAACCGAATGGCCATAAGAGTATTCCCCGAGCTTAACAATTTAAAGTCGGGCGAATGTATAAGCCTGATAGATGAAAAACTCTATACGACGGAAGGGGACTATTATTTCGATCGTGACGGCATATATTATTCAAGTTATGCCAACAGGCTGTACGATAACAATAAACATGTCGGTTTTATAATCTCGATAACCGATATTACCGATATGCGCAATCAGATCAATGAAATGCAGCGTCTTAAAGAAGCGGCGGACTCTGCCAATATCGCAAAGAGCGCCTTCCTGGCCAATATGAGCCATGAGATCCGTACTCCCTTAAATGCGATAATCGGCATGGCAACTCTTGCAAAAAGTGAAAAGAACAGGGATATAGTCAATGACTATATTAATCAGATAGAATCGGCAGGAAATCTTCTTCTGGGTACCGTAAGCGATGTACTTGATATTTCCAAGGCGGAATCAGGTAAGCTTACGCTCAATCCGACATCATACAGCATTGCGGATCTTTTAAATTCCGTTATCAATATCACCAATATGCGAATCGGCAGAAAGCCCATCGAATTATATGCGGATATCGATCCCAATATACCCAAAACTCTTTACGGCGATGACTTAAGACTTAAGCAGATATTGATTAATTTCTTAAGCAACGCCGAAAAATACACCGATTCGGGACATATCATACTTAAAGTGGATTTTGAGAAAAAACACGGAGATATAAAACTATCGTTCAGTATAGAAGACACCGGACGCGGGATTTCCGAAGAAAACCTTGATAAACTCTTTAAACCGTTCAGCCAGATCGACGCCGAAAAGAACAGACAGATCGAAAGTACGGGCTTAGGTCTTTCAATTGCCGCAAGGATAATCGAATTAAACAACGGAACATATTCCGTTAAAAGCAAATACGGCGAAGGCTCGACATTCTCATTTACCGTACTTCAAAAGATCATCGATGAAACGCCGTTTGCAGAGGGTCACGAACGGGAAAAAGAAAAAGTGAAGTCCTCGGCTTCGTTTGTATTATATGAAGAAAAAGAGCCGGAACCCGTTAACAACAAACCCGAGATCTCAACACCTTCCTATCCTCATGCAAGCATTCTTGTAGTGGATGACAACAAAGTCAATGTAAAAGTTTTATGCGCGTTCTTAAGCCGTTACGATATAATCGCCGAAAGCTGTTTAAGCGGCAAGGAGGCTGTCGAAGCCACGCTTAAACGCAAATTTGACCTTATCTTCATGGACCATATGATGCCTGAGATGGACGGTATCGAGACAACGATAGCTATAAGGAACAATCCTTTAAACTTAAACAACGAAACACCGATCGTGGCCTGCACCGCCAATGTCCTTAAAGGTATCGACAAAGATTTTATAGACGCGGGTATGAACGAATTCGTACCAAAGCCCATCAAATTTGAGGTCTTAAGCGGAATCTTAAGGTCATATCTGGCCTGACGGCGATTTGACAATATAAATTATATACATAAAAACCCTCCTTACAGGTTTGTAAAGAGGGTTTTTTTGTATCAATACGGAGCTTTAAAATCGGCCTCTGCCTTAGAAACCGCTTCGGAAAGGGTTAAGCCCGT
>JAGCCY010000205.1 GCA_017651385.1 Lachnospiraceae bacterium | reverse complement strand
TTACTAAAGGTATCGTGTTGACCGATGCGGTTCGCGAAGGAATCTTTCTTCTTGTATTAAAGAAAATGAAAAAATTGTTGGAAATATGGGACGCTCCGCTTGCATAAGCGGGATCAAACGGGAGGAGTTAAAATGAGTGATAAAGCGGCACGGAAAAAACAGTATATTCTCGATACCGCCAGAAAAGTGTTTTCGGAAAAAGGCTTTAAGGATGTCACCATGAAGGACATTGTTGAGGCCTGCGAGATAAGCCGCGGAGGGCTTTATATCTATTTCGAGAGCACGGAACAGATCCTTTTGGAACTCATCAAACTTGATTCGTCGGAAAATGACGATGTTTTTTCACGTTCCCGCAAAGATGCCACCGCAGGTGATATTCTTGCACTGTTCTTAAAAGAACAGAAGAAGGAACTTCTGTCCAAAAAGGACAATCTTTCCGTAGCGATCTATGAGTATCTTTTCACCAAGAAAAACGGCGGAGATACCTTAAATATATACAAAGACCGGTTTTCGTCCGCCGTTAATGTTCTTACACATCTTATTGAGAACGGTACGGAAAACGGTGAGTTATATTGTGAAGATGCCGAAGGGGCGGCCCGCAACATCATGTATGTCATAGAAGGGCTTAAGATAGCGGCCAATACCGTAGGGGTCACGGAGCAGGATATAGACAACGAACTACTTTTTATAATGAGCGGTCTTCTTGCAGACGAAGAATAAACAATCGGCGGAATCCAAAGGAAGTTTCTTTGGATTCTGTTTTTGCATTAAAAAACGAGCATAAATGAAAGGAGCACCATTTTAAAATGGGCAATGTACGACGAATTTACGTTGAGAAAAAGAAACCCTTTGCCGTAAAGGCACAGGAACTTAAGGAGGAGATCTCGGGATTTCTGGGCATAGACGGAGTTACCGATGTAAGAGTATTGATCCGCTATGACGTTGAAAATATATCGGATGAGATATTTACACTCGCATCCACGACAGTATTCAGCGAGCCGCCGGTAGATGATATTTACTTTGAAAACCTTAAATTAAACGAAGGAGACAGAGTATTCAGCGTTGAATTCTTACCCGGACAGTTCGACCAGCGTGCCGATTCAGCGGTTCAGTGCATACAGTTTCTTAAAGAGGATGAAAATCCGCTTATTAAGACCGCTGTAACATATGTGATAAGCGGCAACATCACAGACGATGAATTTGACAGGATAAAGAAAAATTCAATTAACCCCGTCGATTCAAGAGAAACAGGACTTGAGAAGCCTCTGACCTTAAAGACAGACTTCCCCGAGCCCGACGATGTGGTGATCTTTGACGGCTTTAAGGATATGCAGGAGGACAAGCTTAAAGATCTTTACAAGTCTTTGGGACTTGCAATGACATTTAAGGATTTTCTCCATATCCAGAATTATTTTAAGAACGAAGAAAACAGAGATCCTTCCATGACCGAGATAAGGGTTCTTGATACATACTGGTCGGATCACTGCAGACATACAACTTTCTCTACGGAGCTTACAAATGTTGAGTTTGCCGACGGTTATTACAGGACTCCCATAGAGACCACATATCAAAGCTACCTTGACACAAGAGCCGAGATCTTTAAGGACAGACCCGATAAGTTTGTGTGCCTTATGGATCTTGCGCTTATCGCAATGAGAAAGCTTAAAAAGGACGGAAAACTTGACGATCAGGAAGAATCCGATGAGATAAATGCCTGCTCGATAGTCGTGCCCGTTGATGTAAACGGAGTGACTGAGGAATGGCTTGTAAGTTTTAAGAACGAAACTCATAACCATCCTACCGAGATCGAACCCTTCGGTGGTGCCGCAACTTGTCTGGGCGGTGCCATAAGAGACCCGCTTTCGGGCCGTTCGTATGTATATCAGGCGATGCGTGTTACCGGTGCGGCAGATCCTACCGTTCCCGTGACCGAAACGCTTAAAGGAAAGTTAAGTCAGAAGAAGCTTGTTAAAGGAGCTGCGGCAGGTTATTCGTCGTACGGTAACCAGATCGGTCTTGCAACAGGCTATGTAAAAGAAATATACCATCCCGATTACGTTGCAAAGAGAATGGAGATCGGTGCCGTTATGGGTGCCGCTCCGAGACGCAACGTAATAAGAGAGACATCGGATCCCGGAGATATAATCATTCTTTTGGGCGGCCGTACGGGTCGTGACGGCTGCGGTGGTGCAACGGGTTCTTCGAAAGTACATACCGAAAGTTCGATCGAGACCTGCGGAGCGGAAGTACAAAAGGGTAATGCTCCTACGGAAAGAAAGATACAGAGACTGTTCAGACGTCCCGAAGTCACAAAACTCATCAAGAAGTGTAACGACTTCGGTGCAGGCGGTGTATCCGTTGCTATCGGTGAGCTTGCAGACGGTCTTAAGGTAAACTTAGACCTTGTACCCAAGAAGTATGCAGGTCTTGACGGTACCGAGCTTGCGATCTCCGAATCGCAGGAGAGAATGGCTGTTGTGGTATCGCCCGAAGATGCGGACCGTTTCCTTGAGTATGCCAATGAGGAAAACCTTGAAGCGGTCAAGGTTGCTACGGTCACAAAGGAGCCGAGGCTTGTACTTACATGGAGAGGCAAGGATATAGTCGATCTTTCGAGAGCCTTCCTCGATACAAACGGAGCTCATCAGGAAACAGGCGTATTTGTGGATATGCCCGATGAAAACGAGAATTACTTTAAGAAGACAGCCGTACCCGCTGTTGAGGCGGCAGTCGAGAAGGATTCTTTTGCGGATGCCATGAAGGCTTCGCTTTCGGATCTTAACGAGTGCTCACAGAAGGGACTTGTCGAGATGTTCGACTCCTCGATCGGTGCGGGCACGGTTACAATGCCTTACGGCGGAAAGAAACAGCTTACCGAGATCCAGACCATGGTCGCCAAGCTTCCGGTACTTGAAGGTACGAGCGATACCGTTACGATGATGAGTTACGGCTTCGATCCTTATCTTTCAAGCTGGTCGCCTTATCACGGCGCGGTTTATGCGGTTCTATCTTCGATGTCCAAGATCGTTGCGGCAGGCGGTGATGCCAAAAAGATAAGATTTACTTTCCAGGAATATTTCAGACGTATGACCGAGGATCCCAAGCGCTGGAGCCAGCCTTTCGCTGCACTTCTCGGTGCTTACGATGCACAGATAGGATTCGGACTTCCGTCGATAGGCGGTAAGGATTCAATGTCCGGAACATTTAACGATATCGATGTTCCGCCTACATTGGTTTCTTTTGCAGTTGATGTGGCAAAAGAAAAAGACGTTATAACTCCCGAACTTAAGAATGCGGGCGACGTTTTGGTACATTTTGAGATCGAACGCGATGATTACGATATGCCCAACTATGAAAGCACAATGGAGCTTTTTGAAGCGGTACACAAGCTTTCCGGCGAAGGCAAGATCAAAGCGGCTTATACGCTTGACGCAGGCGGTGTTGCCGTAGCGGCTGCCAAGATGGCATTCGGTAACGGAAACGGTGTTAAGTTTGATGACAGCCTTGAACTTGAAGATCTGTTTAAAAACAACATGGGCGATCTTCTTGTTGAGATGAACAGGCTGGATGCCGAGAATCTTGATATCGATCATGAAATCGTCGGCGTTGTTACGGATGACGGAGTATTCTCCTTTAAGGGCGATACCGTTTCGGCTTTCGATGCGCTTGATGCATGGAAGAAGCCTCTTGAGAAGATATTCCCCACAAAGGCCAAAAAGGGTACTGAAGCGCTTGAAGATAAGATATACAGGGCCGACAGCATCTACATATGCAGGCATAAGGTTGCAAGACCCAATGTATTTATACCCGTATTCCCCGGTACAAACTGCGAATACGACAGTGCAAAGGCATTTGAGAGAGCCGGTGCCGATGTTAAGGTAAGAGTATTTAAGAACCTTACGGCAGAAGACATAAGGGATTCGGTCGATGCTTTCTCGAACGATATCGCAAATGCACAGATCATCATGTTCCCGGGCGGATTCTCCGCAGGTGACGAGCCCGACGGAAGCGCAAAGTTCTTTGCCACCGCATTCAGGAACGAAAAGATAAAGGATGAAGTAACAAAGCTGTTAAAAGAACGCGACGGTCTTGCTCTCGGTATCTGTAACGGTTTCCAGGCTCTTATAAAACTCGGTCTGGTGCCTTACGGTGAGATAGTAAGCCAGACAGCCGATTCGCCCACGCTTACGTTTAACACGATCAACCGTCACATCTCAAAGATGGCTTATATAAAGGTTGTTTCAAATAAGTCTCCCTGGCTTATGAAAGCGGAACTTGGAAAGACCTATGTTAATCCCGCATCGCACGGCGAAGGAAGATTTGTTGCAAGCGACGAATGGCTTTCAAAGCTTTTTGCAAACGGTCAGGTTGCCACAAGATATGCGGATTATGAAGGCAATATCTCAATGGACGAAGAGTGGAACATTAACGGCTCGTATATGGCTGTCGAAGGTATCACATCCGAAGACGGAAGAGCATTCGGTAAGATGGCACACTCCGAAAGACGCGGCACGAGCGTAGCCGTCAATATTTACGGCGATCAGGATCTTAAGATCTTTGAATCAGGTGTTGAATACTTTAAATAATGAATAACAAAAATTATGCAAAGCTCTGTGAGGAAGAGTTAAGTAAGCCCGATATGAGAGGTAAGACTCTTGTCTTACAGAGCTGTTGTGCACCCTGCTCAAGCTGGGTGCTTACTTATCTCCAAAACAGAATAAACATAAAATCGATATACTATAATCCCAATATCGTCGATGAAGAAGAATATGCTAAGCGCGAAGCCGAGCTTAAGCGTCTTGTCGACATATTGAACGCCGAATATCCGGGCGCATCGATCGAATTTGTAAAGGGTAAAAAAGAGACGGAGAAGTTTTTAAAGGCTGCAAAGGGCTATGAAAATGAACCCGAAGGCGGAAAACGCTGTGAGCTTTGTTATGAGATACGGCTTAAAGAGGCCGCAAGGCTTGCCAAAGAGATCAAAGCCGATTATTTTTCCACTACCCTTACGATAAGCCCCTTAAAGAAAGCGTCGCTTATCAACGAGATCGGTGAACGCATAGCGAAGGAAGAGGGTGTTGCCTTCCTGCCTTCCGATTTTAAGAAAAACGACGGCTATAAAAAGAGCGTCGAACTATCCAAAAAGTACGGACTTTACCGCCAGAACTACTGCGGTTGTCCATTTTCGAAGAGGAATACCGAACATGAAGAAACTACTTGAACTTATATCTGATGAGATGATGAATGCTTTTGAGGCGGCGGGATATAAGCGTGAAGCCGGAAGAGTTACGGTTTCAAACCGTCCCGATCTTTGTGAATATCAGTGTAACGGTGCCATGGCGCTTGCAAAAGAAGCAAAGTGTGCTCCCATAAAGATTGCCGGTGAAGTTGTTGAAAAGTTATCGGACAGTAACGTTTTTGAAAGTGTCGAGGCGGTAATGCCCGGGTTCATCAATTTAAATCTTAAGGGCGATTTTCTTGCAGACTACGTAAAAGAAATGTCAAAGGCCGATAAGTTCGGCATGGAAATGCCCAAAAAACAGACTATAATTGTCGATTACGGCGGACCCAATATAGCAAAAGCCCTTCACGTGGGACATCTTCGTCCCGCGATAATAGGCGAGAGCATAAAGCGGATACTCCGTTTTGTGGGTCATGAAGTGATCGGCGACGTTCATATGGGCGACTGGGGTACTCCCATGGGCCTTGTTATGACCGAAATAGAAGAAAGAAATCCGGGTCTTGTATACTTTGATGAAAGTTATACGGGAGAATATCCCAAGGAAGCTCCGTTTACCGTAAGAGATCTTGAAGAGATATACCCCACGGCATCCAAAAAGAGCAAAGAAGATCCTGAGTATAAAGCGCGTGCGCTTGAGCTTACGCTTAAGCTTCAGTCGGGCGTTCCCGGTATCCGTGCGCTCTGGGATCATATCATATACCTTTCAGTAAACGATATGAAGCAGATATACAAGCGCTTAAACGTGGATTTCGATCTCTGGAACGGCGAGAGCACGGTTCAGTATCTGATACCCGATATGGTCAAAGATATGAAGGATGAAGGTTATGCCTATGAAAGCGACGGTGCTTTGGTGGTCGATGTCAAAGAAGATACCGACACAAAGGAAGTGCCTCCGTGTATAATCCTTAAATCCGACGGGGCAAGCCTTTACAACACAACAGACCTTGCTACGATCAAAGAACGTGTCATGAAATATGATCCGGACCAGATGATATATATTACCGATAAGCGTCAGGATCTTTATTTCATGCAGGTGTTCCGTTGTGCCAAAAAGACAAAGCTTGTGGGCGACGGCGTAAAGTTAAGCCATATCGGTTTCGGTACCATGAACGGTAAGGACGGAAAACCTTTTAAGACACGTGACGGCGGTGTTATGCGCCTTGAAATGCTCATAGATGACATTCAGAACAAGATGTACGAAAAGATATCCGAGAACAAGGATATGGACGAAAAAGAAGCAAAGAGGACGGCAGAGATCGTAGGACTTTCCGCACTGTTATACGGGGATCTGTCCAATCAGGCCGTTAAGGATTATATCTTTGATATGGACAGGTTTATTTCTTTTGAAGGAAATACAGGTCCTTATATCCTTTATACGATAGTAAGGATAAAGTCGATCCTTGATAAATATAAGGCTTCGGGCGGTAAGATCGAGGCATGCGATATCGGAAAGGTAAGAAACGCTTCCGAGAAAGACCTTATGAAGGCTCTTACGGGCTTTTCACAGATGATCGAGTCTGCATCCGAAGAACTTGCACCCCACAGGATCTGCGCATATATTTACGATCTTGCGAATGCGCTCAACTCTTTCTATCATGAGACAAAGATATTGACCGAGGAAGATGAAAACGCAAAGAGCGAATATATAGCATTGATAGCGCTTACGCAGAAAGTGCTTGAAACCTGTATCGATCTTCTGGGTTTTGAGGCGCCCGAGAGAATGTAGAAAGCCGTATACAGGCTTAAAGACCGCACTTTGGCGGAACGGAGAAAAATATGCGAATAGGACACGGATACGATGTACATAAACTTGCCGAAGGCAGAAAATGCATTATCGGCGGGGTTGATATACCTTTTGAGAAAGGCCTTTTGGGGCATTCCGATGCGGACGTGCTTACGCACGCCGTTATGGATGCTCTTCTTGGGGCGGCAGCGCTTGGCGATATCGGACTTCACTTTCCCGATACCGACGAAAATTATAAAGATGCGGACAGTTTAAAACTCCTTGAAGAAGTAGGGGATATAATAGAGAAAAAACTTTACGTTGTGGAAAATATAGATGCCACGATACTGGCCCAGGCTCCCAAGATGCGCCCTTATATCGATGAGATGAGAGCCAATATAGCCAAGGCTTTAAAGATATCCGTTGAGCTTGTAAATGTTAAGGCCACGACCGAAGAAGGACTCGGCTTTACGGGCCGCGGTGAAGGCATCGCAGCGCATGCGGTATGTCTTCTTTCATCGCTTCGCGACTCGTCCGGATGCGGCGGCTGCCCAAGGATGAATTAGAACAGATTTATGCTTAAAATATTACAAAAATATCCTTGACATCGGGGCAAGTCTTTTATATACTAACATGGTCGGCGTTGAAGGCATTCGAAATTAAGGGGTCTTAGCTCAGCTGGGAGAGCATCTGCCTTACAAGCAGAGGGTCATAGGTTCGAGCCCTATAGGCCCCAGTCAATACAAATATGGCGAGATAGCTCAGTTGGCTAGAGCACGCGGTTCATACCCGCGGTGTCGAGGGTTCGAATCCCCCTCTCGCTACTTAATATCGGGGTGTGGCTCAGGTGGTAGAGCGCCACGTTAGGGACGTGGAGGCCGCAAGTTCAAGTCTTGTCACTCCGACTCAGAAAAAGGACATTTCTAAGGAAATGTCCTTTTTTGTCACCTTTGTCATTGATCCGTGAGTTTAAAAAGAAATAAAAAAGAACATCCCCGTCTATGACGAGGATGTCTCCCATCGATTTATTAAGAATTTTGATGAAGATTACAAGATTATCCAGACTTGGCAGAGATTTGCCGGAAATCCATTTATATACTGCCTGCGGGTTTTCAAAGCCCATAGCCAATTGGATATCTTTTACCGTGTAGCCGTTTTCATAAAGTAATCCTTTGATCCTATTACCGGTTTCTTTTTGCCGGATCGACAAATAAATTGGTTCCATATTTATCCCTCCATGTTGTATTATCCCGAACACACATAAGGTAGTATTTTAATATATCATACAGGTTATGTTTTGTCATTAACCCGTCAGTTTAAAATTCTAATGAAAAGTGTATAATGTTAATGGATTTAACGGATCAATATAGTTTATGGGGGGGGGTAATCGGCTGTGCCCATAACAGATCTAATAAGGAATGATCTCATGGAATACACACTTATACGCTCGGACAGGAAGAGCATAGCAATAGAACTTAAGAATTCACAAGAGGTGACAGTGCGTGCCCCGAGGC
>JAGCCY010000022.1 GCA_017651385.1 Lachnospiraceae bacterium | reverse complement strand
GCCCCCAAAGATGCATCCGGCGCATCAAAGGCTCCGGTAAAAGAAACCGAAGGCGAGAACGATATGCCTTCCAATCCTTTCGACATATCGATACCCGGTACCTTGTCGGGACCTGCCTTTACAAGGCTCTTTAAATACGCCATCTCGGCTTTAATGATCGCCTTTTCCTCGGAAGCCCTGTGCTTTTTCTTAAGCTCTTCAAGATCTTCCTTGCTCATGTGGGGATCCAATATCTCCATATTTTCAAGCGCTTCCATGGTCTCTTCGAGTTTTTTAAGCTCTTCCTCGCCGTACTTCGCGATAAGTTCGTTAAGATCTTTAAGCATGTCCATCGCATGTTCGGACACTCCGTTAAAATCATCTCCGAACATCTCGGTCACTTCTTTAACAAGCTCTTCGCGCTGTTTGAATATCTCGTCTTCCGCGCCGCTTACCTTTTCTTCGGCGGCGAATATCATGGCGTTTCTTGCTTCCTTGAAAGCGTCCTCCTGCTTTTCCATCCTTTCATCGCGTTCTCCGGTGACCTTAATAAGCTCCTCAAGCTCCATATGATGCTTTTTCTTGCGAGCCGTCATCTCCATGCGCTGTGCATGTATGAGCGCTGCCTGAAGCTTTTCGGGATCGCCGTTTCCCGACGCAAGCTTTCTTTTGACTTCAAGGACCTTTCTTTTGGCCGCAAGCAGAGCTTTTCCCGCACTTACAGCCGTCTTTGCCTGACGGATCTTATTGGCAACTTCCTTGTAACTGTAGTTAAAAGGCTTTGCTTTGGCCTTCTCCTTTTTTTCTTTGGCTTCGGCCTGTTTAAGCGCTAAATAGTCGCTCATCTTTTCTTCGACCGTGCCCGTAAAAGTCTTTGGCCCGTCCTGCTTCTTTCTGTCGATGTTTCGAAGCATTCTTCTTATTTTCTCTGATTTTTCATTGCTTGTGGATCTTACATTTTTAAGACGATTGTCCAGATTGACCGGCGAAAGAACATTGGCCTGTCTCGCCTGAGCTTTTGCAAGCTGTTCATGGGTCAATACATGTCTTGGATCGTTAGAATTGTAATTAGATAGATGATCCGATCGTTGAAGCGGTTGTATCCCTGTCATAGTACTCTACCTCCGTGTAGATTGCCTATAAAACTACCGTTGAAATCCATTTCAACAGATAATGCCGATATATCCCTTTTTCTATATATCGGCATTTCTTTAGGAAAATTAACCCCTAATTAAAAATTATTTTATTTTTTTACCATCTTACCTTCCAGCGTTCGGCATATTCGGTGTTTTCAAGATCCGGCTCTTCGTATGTCACGCTCTTTTCCTTTAAGATAAGGCGCTCTTCTTCCTGCTTTTTAAGCAAGCCTTTCGTGAACCTTCCGGGCTCTAAGGGAAGTGTCACCGTTCTGTCCTCCCACGATGATAGATATGCGGCATTACTTATCATAAGCTCGTTTATGCCTTCTATGCCGGGTGCGATGAGCTCCTCGCCAAATAAGATATGGTTGGCAAAATTCTTAAGTATACCAAGATGCCCATCTTCTGTCTCCTCATCGTCGTATATTACGGTATCATAAGGCTCCGTGGGCATACTCTCGGTACTCTCCCTGCAGATCGTTCTTTCATCGGTCTTAAGAAGCGACAGAGTGAGTTTTCCGTCTTCCACGACCGCCTTACCGAGGCTTCCGCTTATCTCAAGCCTGTTTGTGCCCGGGTACTCTCCCGTCGACGTTATGAACGTTGCCATTGAGCCGTTTTCGTACTCGGCAAATATCGTGACTTCGTCCTCGACGGTTATATCGTGATATTTCCCCTCTTCGCAATTGGCACGGATCCTTTTGGGCATACCCAGTATCCACTGCCAGATATCAAGATTGTGCGGACACTGGTTTATAAGAACGCCTCCGCCTTCTTTGTTCCAGGTTCCTCTCCAGTCTCCCGAATCATAGTAATACTGCGTTCTGTACCAGTTGTTTATTATCCATACAAACCGCTTGATAACGCCGAGTTCTCCGTTTTGGACTATAGTTTTAAGACGCTTATACAGCGGATTTGTGCGCTGATTGAACATGATCGCAAAGGTCTTGTCGCTTTTCCCGACTATCCTGTTTACTTCTTTTACCACTTCCGCATCGACGCCGACAGGCTTTTCACAGAGCACATGGATTCCGTGTTTTAACGCATCCATAGTCATCTTCGGATGGCAGAAATGAGGAGTCGCGATTATGACCGCATCCAAAAGGCCTGATTCAAGCATTTCATCATAGTCTGAAAAACAGACAACGGAATCGTCAAAGAACTCTGCGGCTTTCTTTATCTTCCCAGGATCTATATCGCATATGCATTTCAGTGTCATTCCGGGCACAAGCCCTTTATATATATTGGCAACATGAGCGCTGCCCATATTTCCGACACCCACAACACCAACATTTATGCTGTTCATCATGCACTCCTATTTATAATTGCCGGTCGTGATCCTGTCTTCGGTAAAGTTCTCAACGGTCTTGCTCTTTTTGTTAAACCTCACCGCATTCTTAAGTATTCCTTCGAACACATAAAATTCATCGTCTTTGGCTATGGGGAAGTCGACCGTCTTCTCAGTAAATGCCGACTTATAAAGTGCGGTGATTAGCTCTACGGTTCTTTTACCGTCTTCCGCCTTTATATACGGCTCTCTTTTTTCGATCAAAGCGTTAAGGCAGTCATCTATCTGACCCGTATGGCCTTCGTATTTAAGATCGTCTATCCCCGCATAGAATTTCTTTATCTCATCGATAAGTTCCGTGTTTCCGCCCGAAACGGGGAAGCCGTTTTCCATCGTGACTTCAGCCTTTACATCGTAAGGAGCCGAGATCTTTGCGTGCTCGCACTGCATCGAGATACCCTGCTCTTCGCCGTGATGGATGACGGAGCTTGTGATCCTGCCCATCGAATTGTTCTTATACTTAACGCAGCCTACGGAAATATCTTCAACTTCCGAATTCGGATGACATACATTTGACATCATGGCCATGACCTTTACCGGATTTTCGCCCATTATCCAGTTAAGCATGTCTATATGGTGAACGGCGTGATTTAAGGTAGGTCCGCCGCCTTCTTTTTCCCATGTGCCTCTCCACCAGAGATCGTAATACACATCTCCCCTCCACCAGAGAGAATCGATCTCCGCAAAGCACACTTTGCCCGTAAGCCCGCTCTCTATGGTCTTTTTAACCTTCCAGATCGCATTTCTGAACCTGTTCTGTGCGATGGGTGAGAGCATTACATTATTTCTCTTTGCCGCTTCTATCATCTCATCGCATTCCTTTATGGATGTCGACATGGGCTTTTCCACGATCACATTGCATTTTCTGTCCATTGCCTTTATCGAAAGCTCCGCATGCACAAACGGAGGTGTGCACACATGTACAAGGTCGATGTCCGGTTCATTTTCGAGCATCTTATCGATATGATCGTATACGTTGGCGTTTAACTCATACTTTTCCTTCATGGCCTCCGCTTTTTCGGGATAGATATCGCATAATGCAACGATCTCAACCTTGTCTTTGAATTCCAGAAGACCCTGAACATGAAGATTGGCTATATTACCCGTTCCCACTATGGCTGCTCTGATCATTTTGCTCTCCTTTTAATATTCAAGTTTTTTGGCGTTAAGCTCGGCCTTTACGCAAAGCTCGGCCGCCTTAAACGCGTGTTCCTGTGTCATTGCATTCTCTGTCCTGTTTATACAGTCAAGAATAAGCTGCCCGAAATACGGATATCCCACTTTACCCGCTACGTTATAGTGGAATTCTCCTTCATCGTTTACCAGAAAAACATGATCGGTACTGTTATCCTTGTCACCGATGTTTACGTATTTTCTAAGCTCGATATACCCTTTTGTGCCTATGATAAAGGTTCGTCCGTCACCCCAGGTGGAAAGTCCGTCAGGCGTAAACCAGTCAACCCTTAAATGCGCTGTCGTACCCTTTTTGCCCACCAATATCATGTCACCGAAATCCTCAAGTCCGGGAGTGTCCTTATGGTTATAATTTCCGGCCTGACTGTATGTGACCTCTGCATCGTCTTCACCGCAGTAGTATAGAAACTGCTCTATCTGATGGCTTCCGATATCACAAAGGATGCCGCCGTATTTTTCTTTTTCAAAAAACCATGCGGGACGGGATGACGGCGCACCCAGTCTGTGCGGACCGAAACCGTCCATATGTATGGGTGTTCCTATCGCACCCTGTTCGATCAAATAACCTGCATAAACTGCTGCTTCCACATGTATTCTTTCGCTGTAATACACCATGTATTTGCGGCCCGTTCTCTCAACGGCTTCTTTTGCAGCCGCAAGCTGCTCAAGCGTTGTAAGCGGAGCCTTATCCGTAAAATAATCTTTTCCGGCATTCATTGCTCTTAACCCCACGGCGCATCTTTCACTTGTAACCGCAGCAGAACACACAAGTTTTACTTCGGGATCGTTTAAGATCTCATCTTCCGAAGAAGCTATCCGAACCGACGGAAATGATCTTTTAAAGTTTTCCGCTTTTGCGGGGTCTTTATCGTATACCCACTTAAGTGTCGCACCCGCTTCGGTAAGGCCGTTACACATACCGTAAATATGGCCGTGATCCAAACCTATGGCTGCGATCATAAATTCGTTTTCTTTTACCACCGGTGAAGGCTTGCCTTTCGGTGCATAATTCATTCCGTCTTTTTTATCAAACATTGATCTTTCCTTTCATTATAAAGACGATCCGGCGAGCTAAGCCCACCTTCACGTCTTTATCTTGGGAGATAAAATTATTACTCGAAGTAAGCTTTTCTCTCTTCGATGATCTGCTCTACACCGACCTTCTTAAGCTCGTCCATGTATTCTTCCCATGTAGCGTCAAATGCATCGGGAGTACATGTGATCACTGCTGTCTTATATTCGTCATATACGGATGTAAGATCTGCGATATGATCCGATGTAGAAGGTGAAGTATAGACCGAATCATGGTCTACCGTACCCACCAAAGCGTTTTCATAATTTTCCACAACATACTTCTCATAACCGGGAGCTTCCTTCGATGTGCAGGCGTTGAAATCATCAACCGTTGCAAAGTAACCCTGATTACCTGTAAGGAAGATATCGGTACGGATCCAGTCTTTATCCTTTGCGTTGTACTCTGCATCCTTAACGATCGGGATATCGCCGTCAAACTCAAAGTGTTCACCTTCGAAACCGTGATAAAGAACGAAACCGCCGTCTTTTGAACACATCCAGTCAAGATATGTCATGCAGGCTTCAACCTTCTCTTCGGAGGCAGTCTTCGGACAGAATGCGATAAGTCCGCCGGATGCATATGCGGCACTGTACTGCTTGCCATCGTTAACATTCTTTAAAGGCTCGATCGACACAACATCGGCTGTGGGAATGTTTTCCTGTAAAGTCTTAAGAAGAGATCCTCTTAAAACGTCAACATTTGCGTTGACGGAGTATTCCATAAATCCTACGGAACCTGTTACGAAGAGTGACTTAAAGTTATCTTCGGAAAGGGTGTAGTATTCGGGATGCAATATACCTGCATTATAAAGTTTGTTCATGTACTTGTAGTAATCGTACATGCCGGCATCGTAATAATCCTGGATGGATTCTTCGGTACTTGCAATGTTGTTCTCTTTGTAATCGCCGGCAATCTTTGAAAATGCCTTTCTTAAGTTCCATCTGTTCCAGATGATGGCGTAAACATCGGTACGGCCGTCGGGATTTTCATGTACTATCTTGTCGAGGACCGTATACAGCTCGTCGGGAGTGGTCGGAACGCTTAATCCGAGTGCGTCAAGCCAGTCTTTTCTTACAAAAAGGTTTGACTTGGCTGTGGTAGCGCGCCTGGCAACGATACCGTAAAGAGCATTGTCTTCGTTGCGTCCGATATTTAATGTCTCATCACCGATATAAGCCTTTATGTTCTTTGCCTGATCCTCACCGTCAATAAACTCGGAGAGATCCCAGATACCGCCCTGGTTAAAGTAATCTTCTGCGTATGCATAAGTATAGGTAAGAGTAATGTCGGGAGCTGTCTGTCCGGCAACCATTGTCTGCATCTTTTCAACCTCGTCCCATCTGGGAACGGGTACGAATTCAACGGTAATACCTACCTTGTTCATCTGCTCGTTGACATATCTGGTCCATCTGTTATCCGTGATAGTGGATCCTTCGGGAGCATTGCTTCGGTCGAAAAGCTCGACCGTGATCGTTACGTTGTCGAACATCTTGTCCCCGTATGTGGTCTTATACTTGGAACCTGTGTCCGCTGTAGTTTGGGAAGTATCATCGGATGCTTTTGCCGTATTTGTATCCGTTGATGCTGCCGGTGCGGGTGTGTTACTTGCTTCTCCGCCATTTCCCGCACATCCCGCAAGACAGGATATGATCATACAAATGGCGAAAAGTGTTGCCAAAACCCTCTTTTTCATATAGTACCTCCTTTAAAAATGTATAAAAATTTATCGTCAGCCCTTGATCGAGCCGATCATTACGCCCTTAACAAAGTATTTCTGAAGCCACGGGTACACAACGAGGATCGGGATCGTCGATACCGCGACTGTTGCCATCTTTAGCGACTGAGCCATGACCTGGGTGCCCACACCCTCAAGATTGGCCGAATTATTAAGTTCATCTCCCGTAAGAAGTCCTCTCAGCCTTAACTGAAGAGTGTACTTATTGGGATCCTGAATGTAGATCAAAGCATCGAAATATGTGTTCCAGTAACCTACCGCATAGAAAAGCGCCATCGTGGCTATGATCGGAACCGAGAGCGGAAGGAATATCCTTACAAGGCACTGTATATATGAAGCGCCGTCTATTCTTGCAGCCTCTTCAAGGCTGTCCGGGATATCCTTAAAAAACGTTCTCATTACGATGAAGTTAAATACATTGACCGCCTGCGGAACGAAAAGTGCCGGCAGCGTATCATAAAGTCCCACGTTCTTTACCACTAAGAAGGTAGGTATCATACCGCCTCCGAAATACATTGTGAAAAGAATGATGCCTGTCAAAAAACCTTTGCCCGGAAGCTCTTTTCTGGAAAGCGCATATGCCGCGATCGTCGTAAGCGCAAGGCTCAATGCCGTTCCGTAAAGGGTTACGAGGACTGTTGTCTTCATGGCAAGCCATAACTGCGGTCTTCTTATGATCTCCTTGTAGGCATCGAT
>JAGCCY010000204.1 GCA_017651385.1 Lachnospiraceae bacterium | reverse complement strand
TTGTCGACCCAGTAACCGCTCGCGGTATGACCTCCGACAATATAAGGCTCTGTGCCCTCAATTTCAACGTCTTTTTCAGACGGACCTTTGGTTTCAATCCACTTTAAGGTCTGAAGAGGTGCCATGTTTAAATATGCTTTGTAAAGATCCTCTTCGCTCTTTTTGTTTATGCCGGATGTTTTAAGAAAGCAGGGGCCTCTTCCCTCGAGATTTTCAACCACTGTTCCCCAGAGTCTGCCGGATGTGGTTAAATCGTAACTGCCTTCATATATCTCATTGTCTGAATTGATCTGCTTGGCGCCGACACCCTGGGCAAGTGTTCCCGTGGGAGCAATTGTATCCTTACATCTTAAGGCTATAAACCTCATCTCGAATGTCGTCATCTCCGCGCCCGCGAGAATTCCCATACAGTATCCCGCGCCGGTATTAAAAGGGCTGTACCACATCTGATGTGCGAGATTCTCGGGATTGTTGGGTCTGTATACACCCGAAGCCCCGCCTGTTGCAACCAGTACGGCCTTTGCCCTGAATTCGTAGAATTCCCCGTCGTTTATTCCGAATCCGTAAGCTCCCCTGACTATGCCGTCGTTCCTTAAATCCGTTATATTGACATGCTCTATTACCTGAATATTTTTCTGTTTTTTTACTTCCGACGCAAGCAGGGGTTTTATGTTCTCGCCGTTTATCTTAAGGTTTCTCCAGCCCCTGGATACATATTGTCCGTTCTCATCTTTTAAGATGGTCAGGCCTCTTTTTTCCATATCGTGGGTTACGTGGTTAAGCCTCTCGCAAATATCTGTAAGAAGGTCTTCCCTGACTATCCCGTAAGCATCATTCGATGCGTATTTAACATAATCCTCGGGCTTGTGACCGTCGGTAATATATGCATTTAAGGCATTCACTCCCGCAGCCAGACATCCGCTTCTTCTGATATCCGCCTTATCTACCACGCATACGCTTAAATCGCTCTTTTCACAAAGCGTGATGGCTGCGTAACACCCTGCGGTGCCTCCGCCTATTATAAGTACATCCGATTCTACAGTCTTTCTGTTCAAATCCGTTTCTCCTTTAGATAATTACCGTTTCATTGTTCAGACTTCGATTGTAGAACAGTTCTATTCTGTCCTTAAAGATTACAAAGAGTCTGAAAATAAACACATCCACAGTCTCTCCGATTTCAATTGCAGGTTCATTGATGCTTCTGACCGAAGAGATCAGATTGTCGTGAAGACGAACCTTGATTTCAAGATTGCTTCCTCTGAAAATAATATCCTCAACAACCGCTTCCTCAACTGATTTTGAGTACTGAACCTTTTCACCTTTTTTATAAACACTTACAAATTCGGGGCGAAGTATTGCCGTAACATCCTCTTCGGGTTTTTCAAAAAATCTGAATCTGTCGAAGTTTTTAACCTGAATCGAGTTGCCTATGAATGTTGCCACAAAGGGTGAAGCAGGATTGGAATAAAGTTCCTGCGGAGTACCGATCTGTTCCACTCTTCCCTGGTTTGTGACGATTATTTCGTCAGCCACTTCTATTGCCTCGTCCTGATCGTGGGTTACGAATATGCTTGTAATCTGGAGTTTGGTTATCATCTCCTTTAACCAGGTCCTCAGTTCCAGTCTGACCTTGGCATCAACGGCCGCAAAAGGCTCATCCAGAAGAAGTATATGCGGATTGGGTGCAAGCGCCCTCGCGAATGCAACTCTCTGTCTCTGGCCGCCTGAGAGCTGGCTCGGATATCTTTTTTCAAGACCTTCGCAGCTTATAAGTTCAAGCAGCTCGGTTACCCTTTTTTTGATGTCTTTTTCGGGAACCTTTTTGATTCTTAAGCCAAATGCAATATTGTCATATACATTCATGTAACGAAACAGGGCATAGCTTTGGAATACAAATCCGATTCCTCTTTCGCTGCCCGGAATATTGTTTACAAGCTTGCCGTCAATCCATATCTCTCCCGAATCAGGATGTTCAAGACCCGCAATCATTCTGAGTATTGTGGTCTTGCCGCTGCCGGAGGGGCCCAAAAGCGCAACCAGTTTGCCCTTGGAGATTGAAATATTGGCATCCTTTGTCGCATGGAAATCCTTGAAATGCTTGTTGATTCCTTTTAATTCCACATATGATGCCGGATTTTCGATTTGTTCGACTGTTTTTTCTGTAGTTTCACTCATTTTCAATCTCCTTTTTCATCATCTGTTGATATCAATCTCTTTTTTGCCCTTCTGTTCGATTACCAGTCTTAAAATAAGAATGATAACTGCCATAATCACAAGTATCGACGAAGCCGCAAATGCTCCGGTAAAATCATAACCCTGGTAGAGCAGTTCTATGTACAGAGGAAGAGTGTTGGTCTTGCCTCTTAAGTGTCCCGACAATACCGATACTGCGCCGAATTCGCCCATTGCTCGCGCCGTACACAGCACAATTCCGTAAAGCAGAGCCCATTTGATATGAGGGAAAGTTACTTTTCTGAATATCGTAAAAGTTCGTGCTCCCATCAGAGCCGCAGCCTCTTCCTCATCGGTTCCCTGGGCCGTAAGTACGGGAATGAGTTCTCTTGATATAAAAGGGAATGTTACAAATATCGTCGCAAGCACAATACCCGGGACGGCGAAAATAATCTGTATGCCGTGCGAATCCAGGAATCCGTACAAAGGACCCTGTCTTCCGAACGTAAGCACATATATAAGGCCTGCGATAATGGGTGAAACCGTTACGGGCAGATCTATGAATGTCGAGAGCAGTTTCTTACCCTTAAAAGCAAATTTGGTCAGACACCACGCTGCTGATATGCCAAAAAACGTATTGATTCCGACCGCCCAGAGCGTAGCGCGGATTGTAAGCCATGTGGCCTTGAGCGCATATTCATCAGTGACCGCCTTGATATAACCCTGAATTCCTGCTCTGAATGCCGTGGCAATAATATATACAAGGGGCAGTAGAAGAAATACCGAAAGAAATACAAAACATATTACTATCAGCACCCACTTAAGCACGCCTTTATCTTTTCTTATATCCATATTCTTATGCCTCCGTGACTCTTTTCCTAAGCAAGACCGCTCACTCTTTTGGATACCATGCTCTGAATAAACGCATTAACCGATAAAATTACAAATGCTATTGCCAGCATAACAAGCGCTATCGATGTGGCAGCCGCATAATCAAACTCCTGCAGTTCCGACATTATTAAAAGTGGCGCAATCTCCGTTTCATAGGGGGTGTTGCCTGCAATAAACACAACGCTTCCGTATTCACCGATGCTTCTGGCAAATGCAAGCGTAAAACCTGATATGAGTGAAGGAAGTATCTCCGGGAAAATAACTTTCCAAAAAGTGGTTCTTCTGTCAGCTCCCAGAATAAAAGCCGCCTCCTCGTACTGAAGATCGATTTTTTCAAGTACGGGCTGAACGGATCTGACAACAAAAGGAATTCCGATAAAGATTAAAGCTATCGTTATACCAAGCCTCGTATATGCGATTTTTATTCCAAACAAATCATAAAAGATTTTTCCGACCCATCCGTTTGTGGTTGTCAGGTGTGTAAGCGATATGCCTGCCACAGCTGTGGGAAGAGCAAAAGGAAGTTCAATAATTCCATCTAAGAATTTTTTGCCGGGAAAATTGTATCTGACCAAAACCCACGCAAGTATCAGACCCATGACTACGTTAACCAAAGATGCAATAAAAGCCGTGGATATGCTGACATAATATCCAGACAGTATTCTGGGTCTTGTTACTGTATATATGAATTCAGAAAATGAAAGTTGGGATGTGAAAACCACCAGTGAGCAAAGCGGTATAAGCACAATAATGGAAAGAACCGTAACCGTAATGCCAAAGGATAATCCGAAACCCGGTATGATGCTTTTTCTTTTCATTTATTAAAAACCCTCTCGAAATAATGCTGTACTTCCATTTATGAAAGCACAGCATTATACGCAATTCCTACTGTTCGTAAATCTGATCGAAGTATGCGCCGTCAGCGAAGAATTTAGCTCTCGCATCAGCCCATCCGCCGAAATGATTGATATCCGTTAATGTAATGTTGCTGTTAATCCATTTGCCGTCTGCGGGAATCTCTTTGATGGTGTTTGATTCAGCTTGGAAAACATACTTGTCATATACTGTCTTGTTGCTGGGACGATAGAAATTCTGTGCTTCGATTTCCTGTGCCTCGTCTGAGTAAAGATAGCTTAAATATTCTTTTGCAACATCTTCGGTTCCGTGCTTTTTGGCAACTACATCAACAACCGCTACAGTGGGCTGGCAGAGAATGGATACCGAAGGAACAACAATTTCATATTCGCCGGGATATTCCTTTAAGGATAAGAATGCTTCATTCTCCCATGCGAGAAGAACGTCGCCCTGCTTGTTTTCAACGAATGATGTGGTTGATCCTCTTGCGCCTGAGTCAAGCACAACTACATTTCCGTAAAGCTTTCTCATGGATTCAAGTCTTTCCTCTTCGGACTGACCCTGAAGTTCAAAATAATACCATGCCGCAAGATAGTTCCACATTGCTCCGCCCGAAGTCTTGGGATTGGGAGTAATAACTCCGACATCTTCTCTTACAAGATCGTTCCAGTCATAAATCGACTTGGGGTTTCCCGAACGTACAAGAAATACGATTGTGGATGTGTAAGGTGAACTGTCAAGATCAAACTCGGATGTGAAGCCGGGATCGATTAAGCCTGAATCAGCCACAACCTGAACATCGCCTTCAAGAGCGAGTGTAACAACGTCTGCCTCAAGACCGTTGGATACTTCAAGCGCCTGCTTTCCCGAACCGCCGTGTGACTGTGTTACGCTGACTTTCTGACCGAATTTCTCTTCATAATATTTTTCAAATACCTGATTGTATGCTGCATACAACTCTCTGGTGGGGTCATAGGATACATTGGTAAGTTCAATTGTTTTTGCGCTGTCTCCTTTATTCGCTCCGTTTGCTTTGGTTGTTCCGGCACAGCCTGCAAAAAGTGATATAATCATGGCTCCCGAAATCAATAAACCTAATACTTTCTTATTCATTTTTTGTTTCCTCCTTAGAATGCTTTGTTAACAGTTGTTGTTCTTTAATTCATAAAAAAACCGGGGCAGGTTTTGCTCCGGGCGAATTTGTTTTATTACTTATCAAGCATCAACATCGTTCTCTGCTAAGAAGCACAAGTACGCAGTCAAATGCTTCGGTCAAT
>JAGCCY010000203.1 GCA_017651385.1 Lachnospiraceae bacterium | reverse complement strand
TTCTTTAACAAGACCACAAACCTTACGGTTTCGGGTCAGTTGAACGTTGAGACATATGCATTTGCTTTTAAGAATGTATATACCTTCGGGCCCACATTCCGTGCGGAGAATTCTAACACCACAAGACATGCCGCAGAGTTCTGGATGATCGAGCCCGAGATCTGTTTTGCGGATCTTACCGACGATATGATCCTTGCGGAATCCATGCTTAAATTTGTTATCAACTATGTGCTTGAGAACGCTCCCGAAGAGATGAACTTCTTCAACAGCTTTATCGATAAGGGTCTTATCGACAGGCTTAAGCATGTTGCAAGTTCGGATTTCGGCCGCATTACTTATACTGACGCGATCAAGATCCTTGAAAAGCACAACGATGAGTTTGAATATCCCGTTCACTGGGGTTCGGATCTTCAGACAGAGCATGAAAGATATCTGACCGAAGTTGAGTTCAAGCGTCCCGTATTTGTTACCGATTATCCCAAGGAGATCAAGGCATTTTATATGAAGCTTAACGAGGACGGCAAGACTGTTGCCGCAATGGACTGTCTTGTTCCCGGAATCGGTGAGATCATCGGCGGTTCCCAGAGGGAGGACGATTACGATAAGCTTTTAAAGCGTATGGAAGAGTGCGGACTTAAGAAAGAAGATTATGACTTCTACTTAGATCTTCGTAAGTACGGAACCGCAAGACACGCGGGCTTCGGACTCGGCTTTGAGCGTTGCGTTATGTACCTTACAGGTATGGGCAACATTCGTGACGTGCTTCCTTTCCCCAGAACAGTCAACAACTGCGAACTTTAATACACGACCGGTTTAAGCATCGCTTATGCGATGCTTTTTCGGCTTTACGGAGAATGCATGAAATTAAAAGAAAAAATAAATTCATTATCAAGATATGAATTGATCGCTTTGCTGTTTCTTACGGCACAGCTTATTTTAATATTCATCTTTAACATAGTATGTGCACCCAGATATATTGACTGTGATTCCGCAAAACTTATGGAACATATCATAAAGATGTGGGAGCATAAGACGCTTGCCATCGATAACTGGTATTATTCCACTACGATCGAGTGGGATTGTACGGCAATGTTTGCCATCCCGTTCTATGCGGTCACCAAGAATATTTTCTTTGCATGTGCCTGCTCGAATCTCATCCTGGCGATCATCTTTGCACGGACCGTTGTTTTTATCTTCGGAAAAGAAAATCGCATGGCTTCTCTGATAGCGCTCAGTCTGATCTTTTTCCCCTGGAAACTGGGTACGCTTGAGTATTTTAACATGATGTTCTTTGCGGGAGCACAATACATCGTAAAGGTTACGACTCCGCTTATGCTGGTGGGACTTCTTCTGTACATTGTGAGGAATGATACAAAAGAATGGTGGAAAAAGCGCGGTTTTATGGCGATGCTGATCGCATTCGCATTTTATCTTTTTGTGACAACGGCATCAAGTTCGGTTTATGTATGTGCAACCGCTGTTTTCCCGGTGGTAATGGTCTACATATTGTACAGATTGAAAAACTGGGAAAAGATCAAAGGCAGTGAGGTTGCGGTCGCGATCATTATGTTTGTTACAGTGATCGTTGGTTTTATCATAAACCATGCCATTCTGGGCGGTACCCGTGGTGACAGTATGACATATATGTCCGATTCCGATGTGCTTGAAAACATCCGTTCCGGATTTCTGGGAATCTTCCAGCTGTTTGATGCCGCAACACCGTACGAAGGGGCAGCGGTATTCGATTATTACGGGATCCGTATGATGGTCAAACTGTTATTCGTGGTATCGTGGTTAATATGCGCAGTAGTGATACTTTCACGGATAATAAGGGGTAAGGCGGTCTTACGGGATAAGTTTCTGATGGGAATATTTTTGTGGAACTGGTTTATCCTTATGATCACCGATACAAGAGCCGGCTCACAGTTCTGCTTTGAATACAGATACTTTATCATCGGAGTGGTTCCGTTAATATTGGAAGCCTCGTTGCTCATATATGAATACGTCAAAAGCATGAAGGCTCCGAAAGTCCTTCTTTTCGGTATTTTTCTTTTCTTTATGACTTTAATATATGTTGTGGAATATCGTGAAGTTTTCTCATACGGAGAACAAAATCCGAATGTATATAAGATAGTCGATTATTTCAAAGACACCGATTACGAAAGGATCTATATTTTTTATGAGACCAATGAAGCGGACAAGTTAAGGCTCGTTGGGAATCCGAAGCATTATATAGATATTATGGATGACGGAAAGACATGGGCATACGATTTTTATGACTGGTACAAAAGCGGCCCTATTTTTCCCGAGGGGTCAGCACTTATTATTAAAAAGGGCTTTGGCTTTGATGAAGATACCGATTTCTTCGGATATCATATAGTGAAGTACGATGAGGTAGGGGATTACGACATTTATTCATTTGTTGATTATGATTAGCATGCGGGGGGATCTTATGACGGATATACCGGTGATCGAAGGGATCGACTGTGAAGCGGCAATTAAAGCCATGGGCGGTCATACCGAAGGTTATAAAAAACTTCTTGGAAGCTTTCGAAGAGATATTCCATATAAGGTAAGATCGGTAAAAGAAGCATATGCAAGCAACGATCTTGAGACTTTTACCGTATTTGTGCACGGCATAAAGGGTTCATCCAAAATGCTGGGGCTCAATGAGATCTCAGGAATGTTTTTGAAACTTGAAGAAGCCGG
>JAGCCY010000202.1 GCA_017651385.1 Lachnospiraceae bacterium | reverse complement strand
GCTTCCCGAAGTATTACCCGAGATCGAGACCGCAAGCGCGATCCTTATACCGTTCTGCCAGTTGCCCTCGCGATACACATAATCCTTATTGTCTTTAAGGTCAGCCATCGTAACATCGCGCGGTATATTGCCGAAAGTGCTGAAAGAAAGGTCGAGTTTGTTGGAGTCGCTTAACTGCATGGCGACTACGTTTTTGTTCAAAATATTTTTAAGAGTGCCGTCAATCCTCCACGGTTCCAGCACGAACACACACATCCCAAGCTGTTTTGAACTTTCGCCGGTACCGTCGTAGATCGGGTAAAAGAACGCATAATAAAAATCTTCGCTGTCCGAAAAATAGCGATCGGCATTAAGATCCTCTCCCGTTCGAAGATATGCCTGTTTCTTTGGAATATCCACGGTCTTTCCCAAAGAAACTATTGTATTCATGTCTTTATCATAGAGAAGAGCCGACACGATCTCTCTGTTTTTAAATGCGATCTGGGAATAGTAGGAAGATATCCTTGCATCATGAACGTCTTTTTGATCGGAACCGAGATCGTCCATAACAAGGAATCGATACAAAGATTCTGCGGTATATCTTAAATTTTCCTCATAAAGACTTATTGCGTTATCCGACTGTCTTAAAAGGCTTTCCGCAAGGCCGTTGGCATAATTGACAGTAGTCTGCCTGACGTACAGATAAGAAGTATAAAGAGTGCCCGAGAGCACAAAAAGGATAATGAGGACTATAAAAACCAGTTTAAGCAATATGCTGTTACGTATTTTGCTGATCATACAGTCCCCATACCCATTCCGTTAATCGATCACCATTCTCTTAACAACAATAATTCAATGTCCTGTCCGTTTTCGTAAACTGTAGCCACAAGGCAGGTGAAGCCGTTTGTGGTTTTGCAGAAAAAGATATCGGCAAGATCGGTGCCGTCATCCTTTCTTAATGTATATTCGGGCGCATCCGGATTACCGTTATATACGATCTCACCCTCGGATGTGACACCGAAACTTGATGTATATTCAAATTCACCTCTGTATTCGTAAAGCTTTATAGTGCCTCCGAGCGCGGGATCCGTCCATGTGCCGTCCATCTCTCCGTCATTAAGCGCTATGATGGGGCCGCGATCGCCAAGACCGCCCTCCATCGCGATCCGGCCGATCGAAGAAAGAGTCGAAAGCGGCTCTAAAGGAAGCTGAACACATGCGCCTTCATATTCATCGGAGATCTTTGAAAAGTCATCGTAAGTCATATCAGTCAATTCGGATTCATCAGGTTCCCAGGAGCCTTCCGTATTGTGATAGAAATATATTATCGTATAATCATCTTTATCTTCTTCGGTAAAGTAAAAATCATCCCACTCTACCTTAGTACCGTCCCGGCTTAAACGTGCCTTACCGATGGCTGTTCTGGATGCTCCTCCCGAGCCGAGGTAATAGAAACATCCGTCACCCATATATCTGTTGGTGCTTCTGGTAAAGCTGTCTATGATCAGGCTTATCTGTCCGTCCTCGACAGTATAGACGCCGTAAATTTCTTCATCCGAAGGCATGGCCCCGACGATAAGTTCCGGGACACCGTCACCGCTTATGTCCTCGATCAGATAGCCTATCCCCGTAAGCAGTGTATAGGCATCTTCATACATGATCCTTTCAACAACGAAGCTTGGAATATATTCGCCTATACCGCTTTCATCCAGTCCTTTTATTATCTGTTCGGTAATCTGGGAAAGGACTGGAGCATATATCTCATTGTAATCGATTTCCGGCTCATCTGTCTTTGTATCGGCCGAAGTATCATCCGGCTTTGTTTCTTCGGATACGCTTACGCTTACTTCGGGTTTTTCCGGTGCACTTATCGAAGTTTTATCTATAGTGTCCACCGCAGAGCTTAAGCTGCTGCTTCCGCATCCGGCAGATACGAACGTCATCGACAGTGCAAGTATAAGTGCCATGCTTTTTACGATCATTTTTTTCACGTCATTAATTCCTTTCAAATTCCGTTTTTACTTTTTTATTTTGCACCTTAATCCCGATTTATTCAAGACCGCTTCTTTTCTCTGCCGCCCATACGGCAAAACCGTTTCATATATTTCTGCCCCTAGATACTGATCGTCCGGCCGGTGTAAATGCGTTCAAGCCTCTCCCCCATGATCTTCTTCATATATTCAAACTGTTCCGCTCCGGTACAGTGCCCTGTGTAATACACAGTACGATATGAGAGAAGTTCGTTTGCCGCTTCTTTTAATCTTTCCTGCCCTTTTGCATCCATACTTACATCCATGAAATGAAAACCTCCGATCAGGTAATCCGGCTCAAAGCGGTTTTCGATATTTAAGATCCCCTTATGCGAACATCCGCTTATCAGCACTTTCTTCCCCTCGTCCTCTATCAGAAGATAATGCTCATGTCTAAATGTATCCGCTGAGATCTTTCCGCCGATATCTACGGAAAGTCCGGCACTGTCGACAGGATACTTTGGCGTCATGTCATTTAAGGTATAAAGTGTCAGTGAATCGTCTATATGATATTCATCGTTTGTAAGTGTTATCCTGTCGCTTTTTTGAAGTTTTTGATCCACTCCGATATATTTACCGGTCCTGTTCAGATGATTGCCGAATACGTTCTCGTTCATGTAGATCCGGGCTTTATCATTTATCTCAAGAAATCTTAAAAAGCCTCCGCTGTGGTCATAATGACCATGAGAAAGGACCGCTATGTCGACTTTTTTAAGATCAACACCCATCTTTTGGGCATTCTCCGCAAAGTGTTCCGATTGCCCCGAATCAAAAATGACGGTCTTGTCGGAAGTTTCTATATAAAGGCTCAGCCCGTGTTCCGCGGTCAGTTCTTTGTCACAGGCAGTATTTTCAATCAAAACAGTTATTTTCATAGATCACCTTTCCACATTTCGTGCATGTTTGGTCAGCCGGGTATAATCTGTAATATATCACTTTATATCTTTTATCAAGCATAATCTGCTATAATGATAAGCATATCAAAGGAGGATGGGGTTTTTATGATATTTTATACTATTTTAGCATGTGTTCTCATCAACTTCATCGTATCGCTGGTCTTTTTTATAAAAGACGGTCACGATGCCAGGATCGCCGGCAGAAAAAGATCTGCAAATTATTCTACATGGTTTATCGTCAGTGCGGGTGTTTTGGGAATAACAATCTTACTTATTCTGGCAGTCATACTTTTAGTCAATGCTTTTATGGCGAGCATGTAACATGAGCGACAGAAAATTTTTAAGGGTATTGCTCGGGATCGTTATCGCAGGCCTGCTTCTCTCAATATGCCACGTGATCTATATAATTCTCGCATACCCCAATTCATCGATCATATACTATATTTCAAAGGAGTTATGGCTATGAAAAAGAAACTGATACTTCTGGCCACAGCTCTTATCTTTGTGGCCTTTAATGCTTTTTTATATGTGAATGTCACAAGAAAACTCGGAAATAATTACAGCACCTCATCGCAGCTTAAAATGGTGGATGTAGGCAGGTATCTGCCCTTTGAGGACGGATCCGAACTTGCAAGAACGGGTTCTTCCCTTCATTTTTCCGAAACAGACGATCTTCCCGTACTGGACGGGGCTGCCGCCCTGGTTCCCGTTTATGCCTCGGTCATAGATAACATCTATCCAAGTGGATGCGTGACTTACGAAGGAGGGGCTTTTTCCGATGACAACCTGTACGGAGAGAATTTCGCAAAAGACAGCGCGATGCAATATCAGAATACCATAAGAGGCTTTGATGCAACGGTGGACGGCAGTGTAGATCTTTTCTTTACGGCATATCCGTCCAAAGAACAGCTTGAGTCCGCAGCCGAAAAAGGCGTGGAACTCAATATCGTACCTGTAGGCATGGAAGCATTTGTGTTTTTTGTAAATACCAAAAACCCTGTAGATGACCTCTCGATCGATGAGATAAGAGGAATCTACAGGGGTGAGATCAAAAACTGGAACGAAGTCGGGGGTATAAATCGTACGATCAATCCCCTTCTTAGGATAAAGGGTTCCGGAAGCCAGACCATGATGGAGAAATTCATGGAAGGAGACATGATTGAAAAAAGAGAGCCTTCATCCGTATTCGGTGCCTCCATAGGATATTCTTTCAGGTACTATCTTTCCGGAATGGTAGCCAACAGCGATGTAAAGATGCTTTGTGTAAACGGTGTCTATCCCGATGCCGATAACATCAAAAACGGCTCATATCCAATTTCCGCAAACTTCTATGTGGTATACAGAAAAGACAATTCAAACGAAAATGTGATAAAACTTGTGGACTGGCTTCTTTCCGATGAAGGTCAGACCATGATAGAAAAATGCGGCTATGTGGGATTACATATGTAACATCTTAGAATTTAGGAGGGAAACAGAAATGATCACGATAAAATATTGGCACATGATCTGCTTTATAACCATAGCATGGATAATATCCAGGATCATCGCCTGTACCGTTAACAAAAAATGCACCATAAAGCATGAACTTAAACTTCTCATGGTTTATATATGCATTGTTGTTATAAGCAGAATGGTTTATTTTCCGCTTCATCATGTGGACGGCCACATAGGAACTCTTACTTTTGACAAAAACAGGATTTTTCCTTTATGGACGAATATAAGACCTTTTACATTTGTTTGGGAAAGATACGACGGATGGCAAGTTAATATCTTCGGAAACATTGCCATGTTCATTCCGGTGGGGATCGTTTGGCCCGTCTGCTTTAAGAAATTAAATAATTTCCCGAAGACCTTACTTGCCGGAGCTGCTTTTCCAATACTCATTGAAATATCGCAGCTGCCGCTTTTCGACCACTGTTCGGATATAGATGACTTCATCCTTAATACTACGGGATTTGCGATCGGCGCATTGATATATTTTGCAGTTTCACGTATGTCAAAAAAACATGAATGCTGATCTGACATATTCCCGCTTCTTAATCATCGACGGTAAGCAGATAGACCACAGATTCGAAAGTTTTGCTGCCGTCACTCTTGGAATATGAGGAATCGTGATCGTATACCATCCCAAGCTTCTGCATAACGCGCGCACTGCCTTCATTTTCCTTTGCGCACTCGGCCTCAAAGGTACGTGCTCCGTATTCCCTGACCGCATGATCCATCAGTGCCTTCATGCCCTCAACAGTATATCCCTTGCCCCAATCGTCGTATCTGTTCACGTATGACAGTGTCCAGACATCTCTTTCAACTTCATGATTAAGCGCATATATCCCCACGGCATGACCATCCGCTTTTTCTTTTACAAGCATTAAGATATTGGTCTTTGAGTTTGGATCCTTTTTGGGGAGCCATGCAAGCGGTTCCTCCGGGGTCTTACATGCATTACCCAGTAAATACTTATATACTCTCTCATCCATATCCCATGCCGCCATTTCAAGATAATCTTCCGGCATCAATCGTCTCATTATCAGTCTTTTTGTTTCAACCGTTTCCATAGTTATATACTCCCTATTTCAGAAAATCTCCAATCTCACCGAGCATCTGACCAAGGCTGTGATATCTTCCTGAATATATAACAGGATCGAGCTTTGTCAGATCAACATCAAAGATATCCGCACAATCAAGTCTTTCATCCATCTGGATATTCCGTATTTTGCAGAAAAAGGTTGTGGAATCTCCTGTTTCCACAGCTTTTGACACCTCACATTCATATACCCAGGGACTTGCGTCAAGAGTCGGAACATCGAGCACTTCACCTCTTGATACCTCGTACTCAAGTGCGTCTTTTGACCCGTCCGCTGCGTGATGCGTGCCAAAATAGTCCATAAGCGGAAGCATCTGCGTATTTACAAGATTCGCACTGAATAATCCCGTACGGATCACATTTTGTTTGGTCCTCTTATTGCCCGCCATGCTTATGACAAACAGATATCCGTCCCCTTCTTCATGGGTAGCGCTCGCCCATGTGATCGGTGCGAAATTATGTGACCCGTCCTCATTATTTGTTCCGATGATAAAAGCCGGTTGAACACACATGGAATAAACGGGAGCAACCGATTTTCTTTTTACAGATCCTCCCCGGGAGGGAGAGTTATCAATATTCGCCATACTTATCATCCTTTTCATCTTTTTTCTATCCCTTCGCAATAAACATTCCGTACTCCTTCGGTAAATCTACCACACCATTTACCGAATGCTCGGTTATTATTTCTTTCAATCTTTCAAGCGGAACATCATTTAATGCTTTCAGTGAAGCTAAACTTCTTAAATAATCTACAAGGTCATCAATATCGGTTATATGCAGAGAATCCTTGTAAAATCTTGCTTCTATATCCGAAAAAGCAGTTCTTAATATCTGTTCTCCGTTCTGCATCGTAAAGTTATGGTTAGGATTGAATTTCTCGCCGTCTAGTCTGAACCATTCCGCAAGCTGCTCTACAAAGTTATTCTCACCGAGTGTTGCACAATAGAACACTCCATCGTCCTTTAGCACTCTTCTGACCTCTTTTATCCCCTTTTCAATATCCGGAACATGATAGAGCATGGAATTGGCAATAACCATATCAAAGGAATTGTCCCCAAACGGCAGATCCTGAATATCTGCCACCAGATACTCTGTATTATCTTTATCACCTATATTCTCATGGGCCGTATTCAGCATGCCCTCAGAGAAATCTGTCAGAACCAGCTTGCCAAACATATCCAGCACATCATCGCGTCCCATCCATATGCTTCCGGTACCGCATCCAAGTTCCAGTACTTTCATTCCCTTAATGATCTCATAATTTGAAACTATCCAATTTCCATACCCCTGCATGTTGGTTGAATATTTATCATGAAAAGATATCCTTGTATCCAGACCTTTAGATGTTTGGTATTGTTCTTTTACCTCTTCGGAATTATTAGAACTCCCAATCTTAATGTTTCCCATCTCAATTTCCTTTCATCTGTTAAAGCCACTGAATAAAAGCAGTTTTGTCCTCGCTGTTATATCCGGCCTGTCTGTAAAAATTCAGAGTGCTTTCCTCTTTTGATCCGGTAATTCATTGTCATCGGGAAGACTGTCCTCGTGAAGATTCAGATACAGCTTCAACAGTTCTTCTTTCTCACTTTCCAGTATCTCTCTAACCATGGTTCTTTGCTCCATCAGATCAAAATTATCATATATTCTGTAATCTATAGACGCTGCAGTCATCTTCTTCACCTTGATATTCAAATCCAAAAGACGCAGCAATATGCTTAGTTATCTGTTGTTCGGGGTCACACTCTATGACCACGGCCTTTCCTTCACGTTTTGCCTGTTCTATCATCATTTTGGTCAGTTCTTTTGCATACCCTTTGCCCCATTCGGATCGTTTTAAAAGCCATCCGATCTCCATGCTCTGATCGTCATAATCATGATAAATAACATAACCGATATATTTTCCGTCATCATTCTCTGCGGCAAATACAAAAGGATCGTCACATATTCCATAATCAAAGAGAAATTTCTTTGTCTGCTCTGCAGAGTATGGCGGTTCAATATATATCATCACCTCGGGATCGGATAAAGTATCATATAAATCCTGATAATCCGATTCGATAAATTTTCTTATTTTCATTTTCAGTTGCCTCCCTAAATCTGCTGACTTCTTCTGATAACCATATTACATCTGCCCCACGATTCATCTTTATATGAAAAAGTGTTCACCTTCGTCGGAAGTGGCAACAAATCTTTACTCCGCTTATTATAGTTTTTTCTGCATCCATAACAGATCATACCATCTGCCAAATTTTTTACCTATAGTCTTCAAGTGGGCTG
>JAGCCY010000201.1 GCA_017651385.1 Lachnospiraceae bacterium | reverse complement strand
TAACGTTACCTTCAACAACAGCTGTAAGGATCGTGGTAGAACCTGTAGGGGTAGGAACACGCTGTGCAGCGCCGATGAGCTTGCCGTTTAACTCAGGGATTACAAGACCGATAGCCTTAGCAGCACCTGTTGAGTTGGGAACGATGTTGCAAGCTGCAGCACGTGAACGTCTCTTGTCGCCCTTTCTCTGAGGTCCGTCAAGAGTCATCTGATCGCCTGTGTAAGCGTGAATTGTGCACATGATACCTGACTTGATGGTTGCAAGATCGTTAAGAGCCTTAGCCATAGGTGCAAGACAGTTTGTTGTACAGGATGCTGCAGAAATGATCTTGTCATCCTTTGTAAGATTTTTGTGGTTAACATTGTAAACGATTGTAGGAAGGTCATTACCTGCGGGAGCAGAAATGATAACGTGCTTAGCACCTGCATCGATATGAGCCTGAGCCTTATCTTTGCTTGTATAGAAACCGGTACATTCAAGAACAACGTCTACACCAAGCTGTCCCCAAGGAAGGTTCTTAGCATCTGCTTCCTTGTAGATTGTGATCTTCTTTCCGTCTACGGTGATGGAATCTTCACCGAAAGAAACCTTGTCGCAAAGAGCGTAACGTCCCTGTGTGCTGTCATACTTAAGAAGATGAGCAAGCATCTCGGGAGATGTAAGATCGTTGATTGCAACGATTTCGAAGCCCTCTGCTCCGAACATCTGTCTGAATGCAAGACGTCCGATACGTCCAAAACCGTTAATTGCTACTTTTACTGCCATAATTTATTTCCTCCTGAAACGATGTATGATTTATCTCGACATATTAATGTCAAGAAACAGTCAGCATTTGTATTCTATAAGATTCCATAACAAAATTCAATAGAAAAAGAAAAAAATATTGCCCAAGAAATAGGCTATATGTCGGTTTTTTTTATCACAAATACCCATTCTGTGAAGTTAAATTTGCTTGCCTTAAAGTGGATTGTTGGAATATCATTAATAATCATATGTGAAAAAGTAAACATCAAGGAGGTCGTTATGTCGATTTTAGCCGATTATCACATGCACTCTTACCACAGTGCCGATTCAAATGCAAAAATGACCGATATGATCGAAAGTGCGATCAGCAAAGGTCTTAAAAAGATAGCTTTCACCGAGCACATGGATCACGGTTTCCCGGAAAGCGAAAAATACAAGGCTTCCGACTGGGAAGTAAACGTAGATTCATACCTTTACGAGCTTTTGTGCCTTCGCGAGAAATACCGCGATAAGATAGATATCATCTTCGGTCTCGAAATCGGCATGCAAAAGTCGGTCTTTAAGGAAAATGCGATCACTGCAAAAGAACACGAATTTGATTTTGTGATCGGTTCGATCCATATGGTAAACGGGATCGATACCTATCTTCCCGAATTCTTCGAAGGAAAGACACCCAAGCAGGCAATGCAGGAATATTTTAAGACACAGCTTGAGAATATAAGACAGTTCCAGAATTTCGACGTTCTGGGCCACATGGATTATATAGTAAGGACCGTTCCGGGCGGTGAATCCGTATATAACTGGAAGGATTACGGCGACTATATAGAGGAAACTTTAAAAACGCTTATCGAAAACGAAAAAGGAATAGAGCTCAACACCTCTGCTCTTCGGAAAGGCTTTTCAAATCCCAATCCGCACAAAGAGATCATTAAGCTTTACAAGGATCTCGGCGGCGAGATCATTACGATCGGTTCCGATGCGCACAAGCCCGAAGACGTGGGCTCAAACTTCGACATCGCCGAGCAGATCCTAAAAGACTGCGGTTACAAATACTATACTTACTTTGAAAACCGCGTCGCAATGTACAGCAAATTAAATTAAAACAAAAAAATAACCGCGAAAGCGGTTATTTTTATACTATTTTCTGGGATGAGCCTTGGCGTATACCTCGCGGATACGGGAATGGCTCATGTTGGCATAGATCTGTGTGGTGGATATATCGGAATGTCCGAGCATTTCCTGTACGGAATGAAGGTCAGCACCGTTTTCCACAAGATGTGCCGCAAACGAATGACGGAGCGTATGAGGAGTGATATCGGCATCAATGCCCGCCTTCTTCGCATAATATTTTATAAGCTTCCAGAAGCCCTGACGGCTCATGGGTTCGCCCGAACAGTTTACAAACAGAGTGTCGTCCTTTGAGTCTGCAAGCATCGCATCTCTTGCAGAAGCAAGATACTTGCCCAAAGCTTCTTTTGACGTATGTCCTATCGGGATAGTACGCTCCTTATGAGCATCCTTACAGTTAATATAACCGAGTGCAAGGTTCACATCCTGTACTTTTAATGTGATAAGCTCGGTAACTCTTATGCCGGTCGCATATAAAAGTTCGAGCATCGCCTTGTCCCTGATATCCTTGGGATGATCTCCGTGCGGCTGTTCCAAAAGTCTGAACACTTCCTGAGTGGTAAGTATCTCGGGTATCTTCTTTTCAACCTTGGGAGCTTTGAGATTTTCCGATACATCTTCCTTAACAATGCCCTCTTTAATAAGATAATGATAAAAAGACTTAATGCAGGCAATGTTACGTGAAATGGTCGCTGCTGAAAAGCTGCTCTTCTCCATGTAAATTATATAAGAATTTAAATTTGTTGCGGAAACTTTGGTGATGTCGGTAATACCCTGACCGTTCAGATAGTCTGCTACCTTGAGAAGGTCTCTTTTATATGAAAGTTCGGTATTTGTGGACATCTTTTTGACGTTATGAAGATATTCGATAAATGATGTGATTATTTTTTCCATAACCTGGTGGTATCCCTCATAAAATTCGACTTTACGTAACCTAAATTTTAGGATTGTAAAACACATTATAACCATAAAATGCGAATATTGCAAACACAAAATACGCTTGATTTTAAGGCATTTTCACGTAAATTGTATAAAAAACACAAAATATTCTCCGCAACTATTTATGGAAACACAAAATGTAGTTTTCTGTAAACCAAAAAAAATTTATGGAAACTTGTTTCCGGACAAAAAAAGAAGACCCGAAGGTCTTCTTTGATCGATCTTATTTAAGATTACCGAGGAACTCTTCTATCCTGTTTAAGCCCTTTTCTATCGATTCCATCGATATCGCATACGAAAGACGGATATGCTTGGGGAAACCGAAATCCGCACAGGGAATGATCGCTACGGCATAGTCCTTTAAAAGAACTTCCGCAAGCTTTGCGGCTGTCTCAAGCTTCTCGCCTTTGTAGCTTAACTCCAAAGCATTGCTCATATCGATAAATGTATAGAAAGCTCCCTTGGGTTCCTCTATATCCACATAAGGAAACTTCTTTATGCGGTTATACATATAGATACGACGACGGTTGAACTCGTCTTTCATCGTCTTCATGGCATCCTGCGGTCCGGTAAGAGCTTCGACCGAAGCATACTGTGCAATGGAATTTGGATTGGATGTAGCATGGCTCTGCATAGCTCCCATAAGCTTTGCGATCTCAACGCTCGATCCTGTATAACCGATTCTCCATCCGGTCATCGCATATGACTTTGAAAGACCGGAGCATGTGATCGTTCTTTTATATATCTCATCGTTGAGAGAAGCTATACTTACATGCTTTTCATCGCCGTAGATAAGATACTCGTACATCTCGTCGGACACACAATAGATATCTCTTTTGACTATAACGTCGGCAAGTTCTTCAAGCTCTTCTTTTGTATATATCATACCTGTAGGATTGCTCGGTGTATTTAAAACAAACGCCTTGGTCTTATCGGTGATCGCATCGTCAAGCTGCTTTGCGGTGATCTTATAGCCGTTTTCTTTTGCACCGTATACAAAGACCGGAACACCGTCCGAAAGCTTTACCATTTCGGGATAGCTTAACCAGTACGGTGCGGGGATGATCACTTCATCACCGGCATTTAAAATGGCATCGAATACATTTGAAAGTCCCTGCTTACCGCCGTTTGAAACAACGATCTGATTGGGTGCATAATCAAGATTGTTAAACTCTTTAAACTTTCTGGAGATCGCTGCCTTAAGCTCATTGGTGCCCGATGCGGGAGTATACTTTGTAAAGCCTGTCTTTATAGCCTCAATACCTGCATTACATACATTTTCAGGTGTGTTAAAATCCGGTTCTCCTGCTCCGAAGCCCACAACATCCACTCCGCTTGCCTTAAGTTCTTTGGCCTTCGCGGTGATCGCAAGTGTGGATGAAGGTTTGACCGCCTGTGCCTTCTTCGATAATGTCAGTGACATAATATCCTCCTAATAAAATATCTTTTTATGATTTTAACCAAGTGATATACCTGTGTCAATATGTAAATGGATTATTGTATACAATAATCCATTAGTATTTGCAGGAGACAGACGGGCAAAAAAATTCTCTATGCATATTTATATGCAATAGAGAATTTTATTTTGACCGGATGAAGACTGCGAAGCAGTCATCTTTCAAGTATGAATAAAAAGCATACGCGCAGCGGATGCACAGCATCGTAGATGCGCTTTTATGAATACTTGAAAGCTCCTGCGAATAATTTACAAACACTTGAAAGCTTCTGCGGCTAAACTCTTACATCCTGTTCTCCCTGCAGGTCATATAGATGATCTGGTACTTCTCCGCCACTCTCTCCACAAGCCTTTTGGCTCCGCTTAATTTCTCATCGTCGAGATTGACAAACGGATCGTCCAATATGAGCACCGGCTTCTCGCCTTTGTACATCGCATCTGCCATCGATAATCTCAGGCAGAAACCGCAAAGATCCTGATATCCGTAGCTTAAGGTCTCACGCTCACGCTGTGCGCCCTGTTCGGTCTTTGTAAGCTTCATATTGGCATCAAGCTTAAATTCGTCTTTGGTGCCGCATAAGACTTCGTAATAATTGTCAAATCCGTTTTGAAGCGGTCCGATATATTTGGACGTAAGATTTTCCCTTGCGGTATTTAAAAAGTCTCTGACCTTTACAAGCGTCTCCCGCTTTTTCTTAACGGATGCGATCTCGCCGTTAAGCCTCTCCGCCTCCTCGGTATCATCTTCATAAGCCTCAAAACGCTCATTATATGAATCAAGATTTTTGGCATCGATCTTTAGCAGGCTTTCGGCCTCTTCAAGTCTTCTGTCAATGTCTTCCTGAATCGAGTTAAGTTCATCCGCCGATATCATATCGGCTTCGTCCACAACCGCATTGACATCATCCATGTCGTTATCCGATTCAAACCTTTCTTTTCTTAAAAGAGCATCCTTATATAGGCCTTCTTTTGCTTTAAAGCTTTCTATATGCTTTCCTATATCAATTAACTGCGAATCGATATCCGGCATGGGAGTAAAAGAAAAAGCATTAAGCTGTTCGTTTAAAGTTTCCTTGGCCTTGCTTATCTGAAGCTCCGCTTTTTCCTTTTCCGAGACGCGCCTGGCAAGATCTTTATAACGTTCACATTTACCCTTAAGTTCGATGAGCATGTTCTTAAGATCGTTTGAATCTTCGGAAAATCCGAAACCTTTTAAATAATCCGCTATATCGTGTTCAAGCCGCAATATCTCGTCTTTATGGTTAAAGTTTTCGGCTCTTTTAGCCTTCTCGCTTAATTTTTCGTAATCGGACGCATCGGTATAAAGAGTAAAAAGTATGGCTTTAAGATCGTCTTCATAGACAATATCGTGCCTGTCAAGGTAACCCTTTACACGTCTTTCCTTTTCTTCCGCTTCTTCGGAAAGTCTGTT
>JAGCCY010000200.1 GCA_017651385.1 Lachnospiraceae bacterium | reverse complement strand
AGAGATGCGGTTGTTTCAAACAATACAAGTAAATCCGGCTACAGGGAACTGTTCCATGCACCGGATGCAAAAATACTTGTTGTGGATGACAATAAGACAAATCTTGATATAGTTAAAAAGTTATTGTCGCGTACAGAGGTTCAGATCGATACGGCGTTGAGCGCCAACCAGTGCCTTATGAAGTGCCGCGACAAGCAGTACGATCTCATATTTATGGATCATATGATGCCAGAGATCGACGGTGTTGAGGCGTTCAGGATGCTTAAGAACGACAGCAGGGGTCTTAATAAAGACACAAAGGTGATCGCACTTACTGCCAACGCCATAAACGGAGTCAGGGAAGAATACTTAGAGATCGGGTTCGTGGATTATATTTCCAAACCTATAGAACCCAAGCTTTTGGAAGAAAGTATCATAAAACATCTTTCCAAGGAGCTTGTTACCATAGTATCAGCCGATTAGGATCTTCTTAATCCTCGAATATCAATATTAAACAGTGTGGCCGCGTTTTTCTCCGTGACATCCTCGATCTGTTTTGGATGCATGGACTTAAGCGCGGCTATTTCGTTGACCACATACGGAAGATACAAAGAAGAATTTCTTTTGCCTCTGTTGGGTTCGGGAGCAAGATAAGGAGCATCGGTTTCAAGAAGGATCCGCTCCAAAGGAATGGCCTTAACGGTTTCTTTGAGTCTTTTGCCGTTTTTAAAGGTTACAACTCCGCCGACACCTATGTAATATCCCATTTTCACATATTCTTTTGCCATTTCGGGAGAGCCCGAATAACAGTGTATAACGCCCTTTTTGTCCGGACCGTATTCTTTGATGATCTCAAAAGTTTCTTCCGAAGCTTCTCTTGAATGGATGATGACCGGAAGATCGTATTTTTGAGCCACTTTAAGCTGATATATAAATGCTTCGTGCTGAACATCGTCAGACGGTTCGGGATAGTGGTAGTCAAGACCGATCTCGCCTATTGCTACGGGCTTTATCTCTTCTATCAAAGCATTCATTTCCCGTCTTTTATCCTCATTAAAATCAGCCACTTCGCTGGGATGGATACCTATAGTGGGAAAAAGAAAATCATACTTATCGCAAAGATCTTTTATCTTTAATATTGAAGGAAATTCCGCACAGGCGCATATCGCACCGGAAATCCCGTTTTCATAAAAAGAAGACAGAAGGATATCTCTGTCTTCATCAAAAACACTGTCATCATAATGGGCGTGTGTATCAAATATCATATTGCCTCCTTACAAAGTTTCCGTTCATAAGTGGACTGGAAGGTTTCCTTGTTGATTATGAACAGTTCTTTGGGCGCATCAAGCTTTGCGGCAAGATAATCACCGGGTTTTCCAAGGGTATATTTTTCTTTGTCCCATACTGTGAAAACCTTTACCCTCTCGTTGAGCCTTCTGGCATAAACGGGAGTTGTCTCAGATATTATACATGATCTTGCGTACGGAATGACAGAAAAAAGTTGTCCGGAGTTTGCATCCTTTACGGACGGCTCATATTCACCGGGGAACTTGTAAGGGATATCGGAGATCGTAAAACTTTTTCCAAAATTGGCTTTCTTTATAGGGAATATCTCTCCGTCACTCCTGATCATTATATAAATGGAATCATCGCAGTATACATCGATATCGCCCTCAATGGAACGTAAGGTAACGGTTTTTCCGATCAGATCCATTTCGGCGGGATCCACATAGCCCATAAGGAGGGACTTTTTTGTGTAGACCGGGGAATAAGTAAGGTCTTCACTGCTATTTCCCGCCTGGATGATCTTTGTGTACTCAAAATATTCTCTGATCCGTTTTTTGATAAATCCGTTAACGGCTTTTTGTTTAAAATCAACGCCCATAAGATCTAAAAGAGAGCGCTCCATATAACCGCCCGCTTTGTCGTAATGTCCGCCTCCGGAGCCGAGTCCGTCCGAAAGGAATTCCACAAATTCATTGCTTTGCACTTCTTTAATGCAGGATCTTACGGAAAGCTTTATTCCGGCATTAAAAAGGGTGTAGGCTATGCATGTATCCACACCGTCCACTTCAAGGAGCATATCGCTTATAATGCCTAAAATATTGGGGTCGCAAGGTTTTACCTCAACGAGTCCGCAACGGTATTTTTTGCTGTAATGAGTCTTTTCAAGTGCCTCTCCGGCAATTTTTAACTCACTTAAGGAAAGATTGCTGTTTCTGAAGGATTGTATGCTGCTTTTGCTGTATTTTAAGGTGTCGCGAAGGTCTCTGTCCAGAGGATGGTACAGCTCGGTAAAACCGTTTGTATCGGTCATAAGGCCATAGTAAAGAGCTGTTGCAAGATCGGTATTTTTATTGACATCAAAGTTTTCTTTTTTTAGAAGATACCATACAATAGTCGAACATGAACCCATATTGCTCTTAAGCACATTTAATGAAGGAAGTGTGCCCGAAGCCTTGTGATGATCGATCACCGCAACGTTTTTTGCGGGGAAATACTTAACGTTTCCTTCTTTGTACTGGCAGTCTACGGTTATCAGAAGATCGGGAATATCAATGGATTTAACGTATTCGATGGGAATGTTTAAAGATTCTTTCATTAAAACGAGGTTAGACTTGTGAATGGGGAAATCTCCTCCGTACACAAACCTAACCGGGATATTGTTTTCTTTAAGATAAAGATAAATACCGAAACCGCTCGCTATAGCATCGGCATCGGGATTGTCGTGGCACTGGATAACAATGTTCTTGTAATCCAAAAGTTCCCTTAATCGCATATTTTCCTTCTTTCCCAAATCTAATATCTTATATCACAGCAAACCGACAAATTCAAGAAATCTAACATACTTGTAAGACTATTTGACATGTTTTATATTTATGATATGGAAAAGAAAAAATTATCTTCTTTATTATATATATTGTCTGCGGGTGTGCTTCTTGCTGTTGCTTTTGTGTATCACAGGGAAACACCTTTTATGATGGACGATCTTTGGTATTCAACCAATCTGGTGACAGGGCAGCCTGTTTCCGGATTAAAAGACATAATCGAAAGTCAGATCTGGCACTATT
>JAGCCY010000021.1 GCA_017651385.1 Lachnospiraceae bacterium | reverse complement strand
ATATGGGATTAAGATACGATCTTACGGTTCCTCTTGTCAGATTTTACTCGAACAATCAGGCTACACTTTCGCAGCCCTTCAAGGCTTTGCAGATGGGTAACGTGTGGCGTGCGGACAGACCTCAGAGAGGCAGATACCGCCAGTTTATGCAATGTGATATCGATATTCTCGGCGAGCCTTCGAACATGGCCGAGATCGAGCTTATACTGGCCACCACCACAACGCTCGGAAAGATCGGATTTAAGAACTTTGAGATAAGGATCAACGAACGCCGTCTTCTTAAGGCAATGGCCAAATATGCGGGCTTTGAAGACGATAAGTTCGATATAGTGTGCATAATACTCGATAAGCTTGACAAGATAGGCCTTGACGGTATCAAGGCAGAGCTTTCCGAAGAAGGCTTCTCAACCGAGAGCATTGAAAAGTATGTGGCTTTATTTGACGATATATCCGGTGACGTAAACGGTATAAAGAAGCTTAAAGGGATCCTGGGCGATTTCCTTGATGATGAGGTCTCAGACAGTCTGACCGAGATAATCGAAAGCGTTGAAAAGGTCAAGACCGCACAGTTTAAGATGGTATTCGATCCTTCCCTGGTAAGAGGAATGGGTTATTACACAGGTACGATATTCGAGATCGCGATCCCCGAATTCGGAGGTTCGTGCGGAGGCGGCGGAAGATACGATAAGATGGTCGGTAACTTCACGGGTCAGAATGTTCCCGCCTGCGGATTCTCGATAGGGTTTGAAAGGATCGTTCTTCTGCTCATGGAAAGCGATTTTAAGATCCCCGGATCCAAGGAAAAGAAAGCATATCTTGTTGAGAAGGATATGCCGGCCGATAAACTTGTACAAGTACTTAAAAAAGCAAACGAAGAGCGTGGGAAAGGGAAGCAGGTCGTTGTTCTTAAGATGAATAAGAACAAGAAGTTCCAGAAGGAACAGTTAAACAACGAGGGGTATGCCGACATAGAAGAATTCTTTACGGACAGGATGTAAAATATGGAAAAATCCGAAGTTGTTGTATACCTTGCCAACATAAAAAACGCAGACGCGAGCGCGTTATATGAAAAGTTTAAGGACAAGATCGAGCCTAAGCGTGTCGAGCGTATCGAAAACTGTAAAAACGATAACGAAAAGAAACTTCTGACCGTGACCGGTGTGCTCTTACAGGGCATACTTGCCCAGCAGGGAGTAGCCGCATCGATGATAGGCTACGGTCTTCACGGAAAGCCTTATGTCAAAAACCGCGGGGATGTTTTCTATAACGTATCTCATTCGGGCGATTATGTCATGATAGCCGTAGCGGGACAGCCGGTAGGCGTCGATATCCAGAAGCCCGTTCCGTACAAGGAGACGCTCGTCAATAAGATATGTTCGTTTGAAGAGCGCGATAAGCTCGGTCAGGAGATCGTAAAGCACTTAAATCTTGTCTGGGCGGTAAAAGAAAGCTACACAAAGCTTACGGGTGAAGGTATCACCAGAGAACTTGCGGAGATATCTTTTGAGAAAAACGATGCAAGTCTTGTCATAAAGGATAACGGTCACGATGCCGCAGTCGGAGAAGTCGTGTATTCGGACGACTTATACGAAGCGGTCATTGCTGCAAGAGAGCCGTTCACGATATCGGCTCTTAACAAAATGATGATCTAGTTTTAAAGGAGAATGATTTGGATACCACAGGTGTCATAGAACTTATTATACTGGCGGTCCTGATACTTCTGTCCGCGTTCTTTTCCTCGGCGGAGACCGCTTTGAGTTCGATCGGAAGGGCCAAGATAAGGGCTCTTGAGGAAGAGGGGAAAAAGCATGCGAAGACACTTTCAAAGGTGCTTGAAAATTATGACCGCATGTTGAGTACCATCCTTGTAGGAAACAACATAGTCAACTTAAGTGCTTCCGCACTTGCGACAGCTTTGACCATAAGGATATGGGGGAATGTGTATATATCGGCTGCGACCGGTATACTTACGCTTCTTGTGCTCGTATTCGGAGAGATAGTGCCGAAGACCGCCGCAAGACACAATGCGGAGAAGACTGCACTTTCTTTTTCGGTGCCGATAAGGTTTTTGATGACCGTTCTTTATCCCATAGTGTTCATCATCGATCATATAGCGGGCTTTGTACTTAAACTTTTCGGACAGACAAAGGATTCAAGCGGTACCATAACAGTGTCCGAGCTTCGTTCGTATGTGGATGTAAGCCATGAGGACGGTATCATTGAGTCGGATGAAAGAAAGATAATAAACAATGTCTTTGATTTTTCCGATTCGGTCGCAAAGGATATAATGATACCCCGTATAGACATGAGTTCGATACCCGAAGACGCCACATACAAAGAAGTCATGATGGTATTCAGGGAGACCATGTTTACGAGGATTCCCGTTTACAGAGAAGAAAAGGCCAATATCATAGGCTTTATAAACATAAAGGATCTTATACGTCTTAAGGATGCTTCGTCGTTTTCGGTCTCAAAGTTCTTAAGGGAAGGTTATTTTACCTATGAATACAAAAAGACCAACGATCTTATGCTTGAGATGAGAGCGGCATCCAAGAATCTTGCCTTTGTAAACGACGAATACGGGGCAACCGTCGGTATGATAACCCTTGAAGACCTTCTTGAGGAGATAGTGGGCGAGATAAGGGACGAATACGATCAGGACGAGGAGAAGCAGATACAGGAAATTCCGGGCGGATATCTTATAGAAGCAAAGATGAAGCTCGAAGATATAAACGACGCGATAGGAACGCGTTTTTCGTCGGAGGATTACGACAGTATCGGAGGCCTGATCCTTGATTCGATAGACAGGATCCCCGAGGACAACGAGACCGTAACGCTTGACGACGGTACAAAGCTTACGGTAAAAGGTATAAAGAACAATCGTATAGTATCCGTATTTGTGGAACTTCCCGAAAGTGAAGAGGAAGCCGAAGAAGAAACGGGTGAATAGTTTTTCTTTCATTCTTTAACATGATGTGCTATACTTGTGTGGCTGTGGATTTATTCCGTAGCCACCTTTTATTTGTATCAAGGAGAAGCAATATATTATGAGCAAGGGAAAATCGATATTTACAATTGCCCTTATCGTTATCTGTACCGTGGTATTCGGTATCATGGATGTTACAGGTTTCGGTAAAAACGGTGCAGGTTCGGCCAAAGAGATCAATTTGGGCCTCGATCTTGCGGGCGGTGTATCAATCACATATCAGGCGGTCGGAGAAGAGGCTCCGTCGGATCAGGATATGGAGGATACCATCAATAAGCTTACACAGCGTGTCGAGGGCTATTCGACCGAGGCACAGGTATATAAGGAAGGCAGTGACCGTATCACCATAGAGATACCCGGTGTATACGATGCCAACTCCATTTTGCAGGAACTCGGACGTCCGGGTACACTTTATTTCCTGCGTCAGAATGCAAGTGACGGAACATCCAACTATTCCGTTCAGGGCTACGATGAAAACGGAGATCCCCTTTACGTATTAAATCATACGCTTGATGAGATCCAGGCAGACGGCAAGGTTGTGCTTGTGGGTACGGATGTCAAGGATGCACAGGCAGGTGCCATCAATAACAGCATGGGTAACTCAGAAATAGTCGTACACCTTACTTTTACGGATGAAGGAAGTGCGAAGTTCCGTGAAGCAACAAGAGAAGCATATGCAAAAGGCGAGACT
>JAGCCY010000199.1 GCA_017651385.1 Lachnospiraceae bacterium | reverse complement strand
TATGCGGCTGGCTTGCAGGGATCATCATGAAGAGTGCCAACGGAGTTCTTATCAATATCATACTCGGTATTGTGGGCGGAGTTATCGGCGGAGCAATATTTAACTTTTTGGGCATCAACTTTAACGGCATTGTAGGAAGTATCATCTGCGGTGTTGTAGGTGCCTGCCTTTTGATCTTCATAGTAAGACTTATCAGAAAGAAATAAACGATCAAAATCCCCAAAGCCAAACGGTTTTGGGGATTTTTTTGCCGGTTTGCGATATTTCTTTGTGTTTACCCCTTATCGATCGCCACGACCACCACATTAAGGTCGGGATATGCTTCTTTAAATCTTTCGTCTATCTCTTTTCTGATATCTTCATCCTTTTTGGGAAAATTATAAGGAACTTCGAGTTCAAACGCCACACGTTTCCCGTTTGACGTGATCCTGAAATCGTGCATTGTGATTATGGGATCTATTTTTTTGAGAGTTTCTATCGTCCACGTTCTAAGCTTATCAAGTTCATGATCATCCTTGATAACGGGATCCACATGGATCGTGATCTCTCCCACCAGAAGCTCGTCTTCTATCTCGCTTTCTATGATATCCACAACTTCATGGGCTCCGATAAGACCCACTTCAGCCGGAATCTCCACATGCATGGAAGCGATACTGTTCGCGGGACCGTAATCATGCACTCTTATATCGTGCACACCCACGATCTCTTCATGAGAAAGGGCAATCTCTTCTATCCTTTTGGTGACATCGGAATCCGGACCCGAGCCCAAAAGCGGTTCAAAGTTTTCTTTGGCTGCGTCAAATCCCGCTTTAAGCACCACGATGGCTACTATGACACCCGCATAACCGTCAATATTTACATCCCACACGATCTTAACTATGACCGCAAGAAGCGCAACGCTTGTGGTAAGACAGTCCGAACGGCTGTCGGATGCTGTCGCACGCATTGCGGATGAATTGATCTTTCCGGCTACATTATAGTAAAAGAACGACATCCCGATCTTTATGAGGATAGATACGACAAGGATGATTATCGTAATGATATCAACATCCATTCGGCTCGGAGTGATAATGGCTTCAACAGAACTTTTTAAGAGCCCCAAGGCTATTACAAGAACCGCAACCGCTACCGTAAGACCCGTCAGATACTCGATCCTGCCGTGTCCGTAAGGGTGAGTCTTGTCCGCCGCCTTACCCGATATCTTAAAACCGATGAGCGTAATGACCGAAGAAAACATATCCGACATGTTGTTTACCGAATCGCCCACAATAGACATTGTACCGGTGATAAGACCCGTTATGATCTTAAACAGGGACAATGTAAGGTTACAGACGATCCCGAATATCCCGGCAAACATACCGTATCTGTTTCTTACCGCGGGATCTTTTTCATTTTTATAATCTTTTACAAACAATCTGATCAGAAAATCTGACATGATAATCTTTCCGTTTCAATTAAAAAATCTGATATTACTAATATATCACTTTTGACATCTTTGTCGATTCCAAATTCACTTGATCCAAAAAACAAAAGACCGATCGGACATCCAACCGGTCTTTAACTTATGATCCCTTCGATCACACTCAGTCGAGTACAGCCGAAGCTTCTTTTAAAAGTTCAATGATCTCAAGATGCTGAGGACATACCCCTTCGCACTGGCCGCAGGCTATACAGTCCGCCGCCCTTCCCGAACGCCCAAGTAAACCGTTATAGAAGAAGTGGGGGCGGTTATCATTCGGAAACTGTCTTAAGGTATTGAGCGCTCTGAATATATCGGGAATAAGTATTCCCATGGGGCATCCGTCCGTACAATAGCGGCAGCTCGTACACGGAACAAGCTGCATACCAAGCATCTTTGTAACGACCGCATCCACAACCTTTTTGTCGTCATCCGTAAGAGGCTCAAAATTCTTAAATGTATCGATATTGTCCTGCATCTGTTCCCAATTGGACATACCGCTTAAGATCGTCACAACGCCCGGGAGGCTTGCCACAAAACGAAGTGCCCATGAAGCCACGGATTTATCGGGTCTTGCATCCTTAAACATCTTTTCAAATTCGGGCGCCATATTGGCCAAAGTACCACCCTTTACAGGCTCCATGATGATCATGGGAATATTTCTTGAATGAAGGATATCGTAGAGTTCTCCGGAACGCACGACTTTATTGTTCCAGTCCGCATAGTTAAGCTGGATCTGCACAAACTCAATCTCGGGATGCTAATCAAGCACCTTTTTCAAAAGGTCGGGAGTTCCGTGGAAAGAAAAACCGAAATTCTTTATCTTGCCTTCTTTTTTCTTCTGAATGCCCCAGTTAAAGCAATCAAGGCTTTCGTATGTATCGTAATTATTGCCGTCTTCAATACTGTGCAATAAATAGTAATCAAAGTATTCAAGTCCCGTTCTTTCAAGCTGTTCCTCAAAAACTCTGTCTCTGTCAGCTTCGGTTTTAAGGACCCATGCCGGAAGCTTTGAGGCAACGGTAAAGGATTCTCTCGGATGGCGCTTTACAAGGACCTCTTTAACGGCACGTTCGGAATTGCCTCCGTGATATACGTATGCGGTATCAAAATAGTTCATACCGGACGCAAGATAAGCATCGGCCATCCTGCATACCTGCTCAATATCGATCTTTCCGTCTTTTTCAGGAAGTCTCATAAGTCCGAAACCGAGTTTGGGCATTTTCGTTGTGTCCATTCTGTTCTCCTCCTCATCACATGTTTGCATACTCACATAAGATCAGTATATTCTATACACCGCCGCCCCAAAAAGACCACTCAAATTATAATATATGCTTTTCTGATTTTTGAAATACAGGCCGGTAACTTACGCCACGCACCGATAAAAAGCCTATTTGACATATTTGCCCAGGAAATCAAAAACGGTCTTAAAATACAGATCCGGATCCCTTAAATAAGAATTTCCGTGTCCCGCGCCTTCCACAACCAGTTTTTCCTTGGGGGCGGAACAGGCATCGAAATTTACATCCACCATTCCGGACCTTACAAAATTGTCCTCCGAGCCGTGAATAAAAAGCATCGGCGTATCGCACTTTTTAAGCATATCTATGCTTGATGCTTCCTTAAAACCGTAGCCCGCTCTGATCTTTGAAAAGACCGAGGCACAATAAAGGATCGGAAAATCCGGCAATCCGAAAAGATAATCAAGTTCGTCGCTGAATATATCCCATACGGTCGTATACCCGCAGTCCTCGACTATGGCCTTTACGTTAGCCGGGAGTTCTTCTCCCGAGGTCATCATAACGGTCGCCCCGCCCATGGATATGCCGTGCAGCACGATCTGCGCATCGGGATCCGTATCAATGATACAGTCTATCCATTTAAGCATATCCTTTTTATCGAGCCACCCCATTCCTATATACTTTCCCTGGCTGGGACCGCACCCTCTTAAGTTGGGATAAAGAACGTTATATCCCTGTTCTGCATAGAAATATCCGAGATTATATACATTTTTTGCCTCTTCGCGATATCCGTGCACCGCGATCACCCATTTATCGGTTTTTTCTTTGGCAAGATATACTTCACCCTCAAGCTTAAGACCGTCATCCGTCATGACGTATATGTCGTTAAAGTATCCGGCTTCGCTTTCCATCCACTCCGCGGTTCTGGCTTTAATCTCTTCCTTATTCGCTTTTATGATCTCTTTGTTGGAATCGCCCACTGTTGACGCGGGCTCAACATCGCCGGTGGAATATGAACTCTTTAAAGCAAAAGTCACCAGATAATTTCCCCCGCCGATCGTATAGACAAGTATAAGCGCAATAACAATGCAAGTAATAATCTTAAAGATCTTACTTTTAAAAAACCTCTTATGCATCCCTTAAAATCCCCAAACCATATTACTTTATCCCACAGACAAACATGACCGCTGTCATTATCCCAAATACCGTTCCCCTGAATAGCCTAAAAAAAATCACTGCACAAAGTATTGCGGAAATACCTCTCTGATCTTGTACTCATCCACGCTGTATCTTCCAAGATGTTTTTCAACCATTGCAACCGCATTTTCTTTGTCGTGTGCCAGGATCGCATTATACATCGCGTGATGATCGGCCACGATCTTCATATCCTTGACCGATTCCATCGATAAGGTACGCACTCTGTCAAAGTGGATCATGATCGATGAACGCATATCAAATACGATCTCCTTGTGCGCCGCCATATATATGAGTCTGTGAAACTCATTGTCGAGTTCAAATATCTTCGCCGCATCCTCACGTATAAGATAAAAATCCTGAAGAGAAAGATTTTCCTCGATCCTCGATAAAATATCCGGATCGCCCTGTTCGCAGGCTACTTCTATGACCGCACAGTCTAAGATCCTTCTCAAAAAACGTGCTTCCTCGACCATCTTCGGATCGATCAGAGCCACGTACGAGCCCCTTTGCGGATAGATTTCTATTATCGACGCCTTTGAAAGGTCTATTATGGCTTCTCTGACAGGTGTCCTCGAAAGTCCGAGTTCCATTGCAATTTCATTTTCGGATATCAATGTGCCGGGTTTCAACTCAAGAGATACGATATTGTCCTTAAGTACCCTGAAGGCATAGTCTCTCGCGGTCTCACCCGATAATCGCTCTTTGTTGTTCATGTCGCCCCGTATCTGTATTTCTTTTTCTCTTAATATTATCACATTTTAACATGTATTATTATCATATTTCCAGATTTTTCGCATTTTGTAGCCAAAACCCGATTTATCTGTTAGAATAATCTTGAGAATGTCTATATTGATATAATTTCATACGGGGTATGCTTTTCGGAGTGTATTTATGGATGTCCTTGCGATCAAAGCGCTTGCCAATAAGCCATCAAAGATACTGTTTGCATATCAGCCTATTTTTGATGCCCGTACGGAAAAACTGTACGGTTACGAGGCGTTGATGAGACCCGAACCGTATTCTCCTCTTCAGTTTATCGAAGAAATGGCAAAACTCGACCGCCTTCAGCATGTCGAAGAGATCACCAACTATTACGGAATCAAATATTTTAAAGAAGCAAAACTTGAGGGAAAGCTGTTTTTAAACAGTCTTCCCGCAACCTGTATGAGTCTTGAGATGAGTAAAGCCACCGAGCAGATGGGCGGTGACTATATGATCGGGCGTCTTGTATATGAAATACTCGAATACACCACTCCCGACAGGTTTGCATACGGAGTAAAGCGTACAGCCTTTGAAAATAACGGCGCTAATCCTTTGATAGCCATCGATGATTTCGGAACCGGCGGCAATATCGACAACGAATGCGTGGATTATTATAAACCCGACATTGTAAAGGTTGACCGTTCCATTATCTCTCATATAGATACCGAGCTTTCCAACCAGGAAACGCTGCAGCAGATCATATTTGATATGCGTGAAAGAAACGTTTTGGTGCTCGCCGAAGGTGTAGAGACCGAAGCGGAATACAGATACTTAAAAAAGCAGGAGATCGATTACATGCAGGGATTTTACTTAGGAAAGCCCAAACTTTATACGGAATACATAAAAGAAGCACAGGAAAAAACAACTTAACAGATAAAAAAAACAACCCCGGATCGATATGATCCGGGGATTTTATTATATGACCCTGTTTAGTGAATAGTCTTTGTTAAGAAGCAGTATATTGGCTTTCTTGCCCTCTTCTATCGTACCGTAGTCCTTAAGGATACCTATCGCATATGCGGGGTTGTATGTGGCCGCTCTTACGGCGTCCTCGGGCTTTATATCAAATTCTATCGCCTTTAACATACAGTCGAAAAGATTTGTGGTACTGCCTGCAAGCGTACCGTTTATGCCGGGCTCTTTATTAAGCCAAGCCGCTCCGTCATGCTTATAGACAGGCTGTCCTCCGAGTTCATATGTGCCGTCGGGCATACCGACCGCTCTTGCACTGTCGCTTATAAGTACCATCCTGTCGGCTCCGAAAAGCTTAAATGCGGCTCTTACCGCACCCGGAGCTATATGGATGCCGTCACAGATAAGTTCTGCCGTAACATCGTCTCTCTCCGAGCCTGCTGCTATCGGCCCCGGAGCTCTGTGAGTAAGCGAAGGCATTGCATTGTAAAGATGTGTCATGTGACGGGCTCCCGCCTCAAAAGCGGCTCTGGAACACTTATAATCCGCAACCGTATGACCTACCGAAAAACGGATCTTATCATGCAGCTTTTCTATGCAATCAAGATTATCGGCTTCCTCGGGCGCGATGGTGATCAGTCTCGGAAGATATTCGGTCTCTTCCAAGAGATTTTTAAGAAAATCCTTATCCGCGCCCTTAACATATGCCGGATTCTGTGCTCCCACCTTATTGGGCGAGATATACGGTCCTTCAAGATTTATTCCTACAAGGTCCGCTTCCCTTAAACCGTCGTCGATCTTTCCCACACCGTTATTATAATCGTAGGCAACCTTGCATATCTTTTCTACTCTTTCCTCGGGAAGAGTCATGGTGGCCGGACATATCTGTGTCACGCCGACACTTCTTTCATATACCGCTATCTTATGTATGGCTTCGGGCGTTGCATCGCAAAAGTCATAGGATACAGCCCCGTGAAAATGAACATCGGTCAGCCCGGGTATTACAAACATTCCTTCGGCGTTAACCGTTTCTTCGTTTACATCGGGCTCAATACGGGATCTTGAAAGTTTTTCGATACGGTCATCCGTGATCCTGATGTTCATCTTCTCAAATTCAAAAGAAGGCGTAAACACCAATCCGTTTTCAATTATCATATCTTCTGCTCCTTCCAACAAAAAATTCCGCCGGCCTAAGCCGACGGAATCATGATCTTTATTTACTGTCCTTTGCTCTCCATGAAAGCATCGAGCTGGCTGTTGGCATCTGCGATTATATCATTGATACCGTTATCTTCAAGTTTCTGTAAGAACTCAGGAAGTTTTTCAGCCGGATCTACAGTACCTGTGCAAAGTGAAAGCATATACTCGGAAACTACGTTTGCTACAGCACCCATCTGGGTTTCTGTCTGGGAACCGTCATAAGCGAATCCGAGGATCGGAATTTCCTTGGCTGAACCATAGTATGCCTTAAATCCATCCCAGAAGTCAACCCCCTGTGCATCCGTAGGAGGAAGAATGGTTACGTTACCCATACCGTTTGTCCAAGGCTGATAATCTGCTCTCTTATCGGTAAATGTGATGGTACCGTCAGCGTTTGTGTTGTAGTGGATACCGTCTACACCGTAGTTAAGAAGGGTCATAAGTGCAGGATCGGTATTTAAGAGGTTAAGGAACATCATTGCTCTGTCAGGATTCTTGGAAGCTGTTGAAATAGCCATCATAGCACCCTGTGAAGAAGTTGTATCAACAAAAGCGTCCGTGCAGGGAACCATTTCTACATGGATTCCTCTTTCCTGGGAAGCCTGAAGTTCATAACCGAGTGAATAGGACTGTGTACCTATTAAGTACTGGCCCGAAAGCTGCTTGTTTGTTCTTGTATCGTTTGCCTGGGTCTTGTTGCCCATTGCGGGATCGATAAAGCCTTCTTCGTAATACTTTCTGGTCTGCTCAACGAATTTCTTGAATTCGTCGGTTGCAAACTTATTGACGATCTTGTTGCCGTAAGCGCCTGGCTTGGAAAGATCCGAGGGATTTAAGTAGTAGGACATGAAGTTTCCTGTACCGCTGTCACCTGTAACTATCGTTACATTGTCTACCATTCTTTCAAGAACCGCACCTTCAACAAGAAGCGGATAGAAGTCAGCGCCTTCGCCTTCTTTTACTGTCTTTAAGATCTCTTCGAATCCGTAGTAATCCGTGTTCTTGATATCATCAACTGTATATCCGTACTTCTCAAGTAATGTTACATTAACGTCCCAGCAGTTCTGGGTTGCGATATCCTTGTAACCGGGAATAGCGTATACGCCGTATCCGTCTGCGCCGTTAACGGTCGCACCGTTTACAAGTACTTCGGGAAGAAGATCCCAGAGTTCTTTGCCGTACTGTGCAATGAGGTTGTTGTCGGGGTTGTCAAGTCTTACCCAGTAACCGTCTCTTGCAAATTTGTTGTATTCATCGGCACTCCATGAACATGTAAAGTAAATATCGATATCATCTCCGCCCTGAAGTGAAAGAACCGCGTTCTGATCGAAGTCGCCCCATGTACCCCATACGGGTTCAAGAGTAACGTTGATCTTATCCTTAAGATAAGCATTTACCGCATCAAGTACAGCGCTGTCATCAGTAACGTTGCTGCCGTGGAAATACATCTTAAGTGTTACGGGCTCAAGATCCGATGCCGCAACTTCAACCGCAGGAGCTGCTTCCTCCTTTGATACTTCGGTCTTCTCGGTACTCTGAGAAGTTGTGCCTGCCTGGGGAGCTGCTTCTCCGCCGCAGGCTACCATTGACAATGCCATAACCGCCGCCATAATGCATGACAATAGTTTCTTTTTCATACTAATCCTCCTTTAAATGTATGGTTTATAACTTTTATCCCTTTACCGAGCCTATGGTAAGTCCCGATACGATATACCTCTGGAAGAAAGGATATCCACAGGCTATCGGTACCACGATCAGTACCACGAGTGCCATCCTCAATGCGTCGGAAGGAAGCGTGCTTATGATATTGCTGGCCTCCGCACCGATCATCGAAGAATTCTTCACAAGGAAATCTACCTTTGTCTGCATCTGCATGAGAAGATATTGCAGTGGATAATACTTTGCATCACGCACATACAACATCGGGATAAACCATTCGTTCCAGTAAGCCAGAGCGGAAAGAAGTCCTACCGTGGCTATGCCGGGCTTGGAGATCGGGATTATTATCTTAAATAAAGTCTTATATTCGCCGGCGCCGTCGATCGCTGCCGCGTCGATCAGCTCCTCGGGTATAGAACTATGAAAAAATGTCCTCATTACGATAATGTTGAAAGGATTTAAAAGCATCGGCACTATGATCGCCGCATAGCTGTTTGATAAGCCGAGCACCGTCTTACATACGACATATGTCGGTGCAAGACCTCCTCCGAAAAGCATCGTGAAGAATGCCCAGAAGGTGAAAAATCCGCGAAATCTGAAATCTTTTCTGTACAATGCATATGCATAAAGGATCGTCATGAGCATTGTAAGGAACGTTCCGAGCACCGTTACGAGAAAACTGTTAAAGTACGATCTCCAGAGCTGGTCGCCGAGTTTTAACACGTAACTGTATGCTTCCATGGATATTTCTTTGGGAAAGAACGAATATCCTATAGCCCTTATGCTGTCCTGCGAAGTGATCGATATGATCACAACGAATATAAAAGGAACGATACACAAAAGACAGAACAGAATAAGCACTACATGACAGGCTATCTCTGCCGGAATCGATATTGAGTTGACTTTTCTTTTTCTTTTCATATCTTCCTCCCGGTAAGTATTTAAAACAGCGAACTGTCCTCGTCTATCTTCTTTACGATCTTATTGGCTATGACGATACATACAAATCCGACCGCATTCTGAAGAAGGCCTCCTGCAGTACTCATGCCTATATTGCTTGTGGCTGTCATAACCTGATAAATATATGTGTCTATAACCATCGTCGCCGAATACAAAGATCCCGAATCAAGCGGTACCGTATAGAAAAGACCGAAATCCGCATTGAAGATCTTGCCGACGTTCATGATAAGAAGGATACATATCATCGGTCTTAGATTCGGTATGGTCACATACCATATCTGCTGCCACTTTGAAGCTCCGTCTATTGCGGCCGCCTCATATTGGGAAGTGTCTATACCCGTTATGGCTGCGAGATACAGGATCGATGAATAACCTATATTCTTCCAGAGGTTACAGATCGTAAGTATAAACGGCCAGTACTTCGGTGTGTTGTACCAGTCGATCTTATTCATCCCGTGATTTACAAGGAAGTGATCGATCAATCCACGGGTGGGGTCCAGAAATGCCAGAAGGAAGTAACTGGCAACAACCCAGCTTAAAAAGTAGGGGAAAAACATTAACGTCTGATAGGTCTTCGCTACGAATTTGTGAGTGATCTCGTTGAGCATTATCGCGAAAGCCACAGCTATCACTAATCCCAGGACTATCCAGAGAGCATTGTAGCCGATGGTGTTTCGTATGTAGGTCCATGAATCGGTTGTAGCAAAGAGGAATTTGAAATTTTTGATCCCCGACCACTCAGAATGGGTCAGATTGTTCCAGAATGTAGGATTCTTTGGATAGACCTTGTAATTCTTAAAAGCAAGAATTATTCCGGCCATAGGAAGATATCTAAGTAAAAAGAACCATATTGCACCCGGCAATACCATGGTTGTTAAGAATATGGTTTTTTTGAAACTTGCCTTCTTAGACATGTGCCTGACCCCCGTTTCTGTTTTGTAACTATATTGTAGAATTCGGGGGCCTTTAAGTCACGGCACGGTCTTGTCTATTTTTGCATCATTTTGTGTTTCTGTTTCTAAACTCGTTTGCGGAGATCCCGTTTATCTTTTTAAAGACTCTTGAGAAGTGTGCGACCTCCAAAAATCCCACTTCATCGGACACATCGGATATGTGCCTTGAAGGGTCTTTTAACAGTTCTTCCGCATGTCTTATCCGGACGGTATTTAATATTTCCGAGAAATTCTGTCCGGTCTCCTTATTGAGAAGCTTGCTTAGATGCCACTGGCTCACATATATCTTTTCGACGACATCGGATAAAAGGATCTTCTCTTTATAATGTTCTTCTATATAATTAAGCGCATTTCTTACTATAAAATTGCCTGCCACGCTTTCGTGATCTTCGGCAGCCTTTGACTCATTTTCTTTTGTGCCCTTCTCCTGCCTTCTTGTGTCGATCCTGTCGGCCATGCATATAATGGCTTCCTCGATCTCATCCATATTTGAAGGCTTGAGCAAAAATCGCGTAACTCCGAGTTTGATCGCCGTCTGCGCATAATCAAAGTCACGAAATCCCGTAAGGATGGTCACCTGCATATCCGGAAATTCAGATTTAAGTGCGGCTATCATCGTAAGCCCGTCCATCTCCGGCATGCATATATCAAGGAAAAGCATATCGGGCTTGTGCTTTAATATAAGCTCCCTGCCTTCCACACCGTTTATCGCGGTATCAACCACTTCACAGTTGAACTTTTCCCATTTTACGCTTCTTGAAAGTCCTTCAACGATGATGGGTTCATCGTCTATGATCATAACCTTATACATACTATACCCTCTTAAACCTCGGCATTATCATACGGAATCTTAATTTATCATCGTCGATCCTGCCCGCGGAAAGCCCGTATTCTTCGCCGAATATAAGCTCTATACGCTTGTTGACATTGTATATTCCAATCGAAGTATGCACACCCGGATCCTTTTTATCGGTCTTATATTCACCGCTTATTATCTTGCTGATCCTGTCTATCTCTTCGTCATTTAATTCTTTACCGCTGTTTATAACATCGATGACGATATTTTCGTCTTCGGCAAATATGTGGAGATCGACCGAACCCGTGTTGACCTTTTCAACACCGTGCTTTATGGCATTTTCCAGGATCGGCTGAAGAATGAGCTGCGGAACTTCGACCTGCAGAAGCGACTCATCCACATCCTTTGTGACGCTCAGCCTTTGTCCGAAGCGCATCGACATTATATATAAAAATGCGTCGGCAGATCTTAATTCATCGGCAAGCCTCACGAGCTTGTCGTTTGAACGGTTTATGCTTGAGTCAAGCACCGTTCCGAGCGCCTCTATCATCTTCGACACTTCCGCATCGCCCGACATTCTGGCCTGCCAGTTCATCATCTCAAGCGTATTGTTTAAAAAATGCGGATTGATCTGTGCCTGAAGCGCCGCTATCTGTGCATCCTTAGCAGCCATCTTGTGAGCATATACCGTTTCAAACAGGTATTTTATCTGCTCGGACATGTTGTTAAAAGAACCCGCGAGTTCTTTAAACTCACTGTTGGGCATATCCTCTTTGGGCATCAGTTCACCGAACTGTCCCTTTGTAAGCTTCTCGGATGCCTCCGAAAATCTCTCAAGCGGTCTGTCGATATGCTTTATTATGAAGTGATATCCAAGTACCATGAACGGTATCATCGCAAGTATCGTGATGATCACTATGATATCAAGCCTTATGATCTCGGAATACAGCTCTCTTGTGTTCTTAAGGTAATAAAGGTTTATATCGTAGGAAGCCGCAGAAGCCCTGTATATAAAAGTCTCGTAATCATTCCTGATTATGCCTTCGACGCCTCTGTGTTCTTCATGATCGCCGTCAAACACGACTGCCTTTTCAAGAGCCGAAAGCTTGTCCTCATCGGTGATCTCATCGGCTGTGACCGTAAGATAGTCGCCGTCATTTATCACTACCGCCGCGTTTTCTCTTTCTTCAAGCGGAATGTCTTCGAAAAGCTTATCCTTATCAAGTCCGGTCACCAGGGTTCCGTAGATTATGTCAAAAGAAGAAGTATAAAGGTTCTGGATAAGATATACCCTGTTGTCCGCAACCAAAACGACCGTAAGTTCATCATTGTTTTTGCGGATCTCGTTGACGGCCGGCTCGACTTTTTCGGTATACTTTTCAAAACCGTAACCGTTTTTACCGGAATAGCTGTCGGCCTTTTGTGAATCGCCCAGATAGAGAGCCACACATGAAAACTGCGGATCCATATAATATTTGCTTATAAGCTGCGAACGCATCCATGTAACATATTCGGGCTTTGTGCTTATACCGGCTTTTATGAGATTGTATCTTCTCTCCCATTCACCGCCTCTTGACTCTCTGTATACCTTCGATACCGCATCGTCGATATCGGATTTGATAAGAGAACCCGAGACATTTACCGCATTTATCATCAGTCTGTCGGTTCTTTTTATATAAGCGTTCCTGTACTGATTAAAGATAAAGAACGATAAGACCGCAAGCGGTACGATCCACGAAACGGCAAAGACCATAATAAGCGAAGACTTCAAAGAGGGTAAGCAATGCTTACCCTTCTTAAAAGCTTTTATTTTGTTATCGGTTTTGTTCCTGCCCATAAACAAAGTCAATCTTTAAGTCCCAAAAACTCCTCGTATACAGTGCAGAGCTTTGCGGCATCATCGGGATCCGGCATTTCGCAAAAGATCCTTATCAAAGGTTCGGTTCCCGAGAATCTCGCGATTATCCAGCCGCCGTTTTTAAAGAACACTTTACTGCCGTCCAAATAGCTTACTTTCTCTATCTCAAACGGAAGTTCCGGAAGCTTCTTTTCCTCGTAAAGGACTTTCATTACTTCCTGCTTCTTTTCCTCGGTGAACCGGTAATCCCGCTCCTCCATCTGGATTTTACCATATTTTGCTTCAACATCCTTAATTATTTCGGAAAGTTTTTGACCCGTTACCGCGATCATCTCGACAAGGAGCATCGCTGCGTATATTCCGTCCTTGCCCTTGATGTGGCCTCTTACGGTAAGACCTCCGGACGATTCGCCTCCGATCACCGCATCGGTCTCATTCATCTTGGCCGAGATATGCTTAAAGCCTACAGGCACTTCATAGCACTTTTCTCCGAAATCGGAAGCAACTTTATCAAGTATCGCCGTAGTACAGGTATTTCTTACAACAGGGCCCCTCCAGCCTTTGTATTTGACAAGATAATGATAAAGGATCACCAGTATCTCATTCGGATGCAGAAATTTTCCGGTATCATCGATAACTCCGATACGGTCCGCATCTCCGTCCGTTGCGATACCGATGTCATAATGGCCGTCGAGCACTTCGTTCTGCAGAAGCTTAAGTGTGGCCGCGGTCGGTGCGGGAAGCTTTCCTCCGAACAATGTATCGTGTCTGTCATGTATGGTCTCGACTTCGCATCTTGCGGTCTGAAGTGTCATCCTTAATGATGTCTCGCTTACTCCGTACATAGGATCGAGTACGACTCTTAAGCCTCTTTGCTTGATGGCTTCCATGTTGATCGCGGATATGATGTTGTCGATATATTCGTTTAACGGATAGATCTCCTTTATGATCCCCTTTTCAAGCGCCTCGTCATATTCCATATATTCGACGGGTCCGTTTGCTTCTTCGGACGCTATGTATTTTTCGATGAGCTTTGTCTGAGTCTCATCGGCATCGCGTCCGCCTGCGGTAAAGACCTTTATACCGTTGTAAAGTGCGGGGTTGTGACTTGCGGTTATCATCATCCCGTAGGGAAGATCATGACGCATCACATAAAACATGACAACGGGAGTCGGCGACGATTTGTTGATCAGATAAGCCGGTATCCCTTCGTGAGCAAACACCTCGGCCGCCCACCTCATGGCCTCCTTTGACAAAAATCTTCTGTCGTAACCGAATACTATACCTCTTTCGGCCACTCCTTCATCTTTCATCTTTGTGGCAACCGCCTTGGCCAGAAGCTGTATGTTGGCCTTTGTAAACTCATCTCCGATTATCGCGCGCCAGCCGCCTGTTCCGAATTTGATCATCTTCTCCTCCTTGGGCTTTTATCTCCCCATTACTATTTTTACCGTATGCTCCGTGTTCTTTTCACATACGGGAATCCTGTCGACTTCTTTTCCGTCAAAGATCATCTTCTTAACGCCCTTTTCAATGTGATCGGGGTTTTCGACCTCAATGTCAAAGAACGCATCCCGCCATACTCTCTTTACCTTAAAGCCGTCCCAGCTGTCAGGGATGCACGGATCTATCTTAAGTTCCTCGTAATCCGGTCTTATACCGAGCATATATCTCGTGGCCGAGAAATACGACCATCCGCCGGATCCGGTCATGAACGGATGTCTTGCACGGCCGTGGAGCTTATGATCTTTTCCGTATATGAACTGGCAGTAGGAATACGGTTCGGATTCTCTTATCTCGATCTTGTCGTTCTGATTGTAAGGACAGAGCGCATCGTAAAACTTCATTGCGGCATTTCCGTTTCCGAGCATGCATTCCGCAGCCCATGCCCAGGGATTGGGATGTGAGAATACCGATGAGTTTTCTTTTAACCCCGGATAAACCTTTGTGATGAATCCTATCGAAGGATCGACTTTTGTGTATGCGGGAGTGTTAAGTAAAAGTCCCCATTTTGTATAAAGATACTTGTCAACGGCCTCCATAGCCTTTTGTGCCTTTTCTCCGGTAGATGCACCCGATAATACGGCCCAGGCATTTGACTCAAGATGGACCCTTCCTTCCTCGTCCTCAAAGGTTCCTATCTTTTTGCCGTTCTTTGTGATACCTCTTATGTACCACTCCTTGTCCCATAACACGGTGTCGCAGGTGTTCTTTACCTTTGCTGCCACTTCTTCGTAATGCTTTGTATCTTCAACACGGTTTAAATAGGTCGAAAGACCTATGAAATTCTTAAGTGCCCAGTAGTGCAAAAACTCTACCATCGCGCTTTCGCCGCCGCCCAAGTTAAGACAGTCGTTCCAGTCTGCGCGAAGACCCTTGCATACGCCGTTTGCACCGACTTCTTTCTCGGAGAAGTCGAGGATCCTCTTCATATGCTCGTATACCGTTCCTTCACCCTTATCGGCATACGGTACGACCCTGTCGGCAAAAGAAACCTCACCCGTCTCTTTTATGTACTCACAGATCGAAGCCACGAGCCAGAGTGCATCGTCCGCACAGGCATCTTCTCTTCCGTGGATCCTGTCCTTTGCGGAAACGGGGATAACGGTCGGTGATTTGAATCCGTCGCCCTCATCTTCCGATGTCTCAAACCACGCCGGATCGAAAAGATGGAGTCCGTAGCCTTCGGATACAAGACCGTTTAAAAGCTGTACTATCCTTTCCTTGCACTTTTCGGGATTCGAATGCGGGATCGTCATTGCATCCTGTGCCGTATCGCGATATCCGAGTCCCGTCCTTCCTCCAACTTCTATAAAAGAAGCAAACCTTGAGAACATGACGTTTATCTCGGACTGGTAAAGTGTCCAGGTATTTATAAGCGTGTTCATACCCTTGTTTGGAGTGGATATCTGAAGCTTGTTAAGCTTATTGTCCCAATATGCTTTAAGATCTTCATATGCCTTATCGACATTCTTAAGATCGCTGTATTTTTCTTTGACCCTTAAACCTTCCGGTCTTCTGCCTTCACCGAGCATAAAGATAAAGCGCTTCTCTTCGCCGGGGGCTAAAGTAATGTTCTTCTGAAGGCTGCCGCAATGATTATTGCCCTTTTCCTCGGAGCCCGTACAATTTCCCGCTATTACTGCTGCGGGGTTATCCTCAGTATGGTAAAGGCCTAAAAACTTATCCCTCACACAGTCAAAACCGTCGGGCTCAAAGCTTGATGCAAAGAACTGATATCCGTCGGGCTCGTAATAAAGATCTTCCTCGATAACTCCGTCCTTATACGAAGAACCCGCACAATAAAGACTCATCTGGAAGTTCTGGTTGTCGACCGCGATCGAGTGGAATGAAAACTCAAGATATGAAAACAGGCTTAAGTCTCTGTTTCGGTCTGTCGTATTTTTGACCTTTACATCCCAAAGGAGCGTATTCTCACCAATCGGAACGCTCATCTTCTGTGAGCATTTAAGACCCTTATATTCGCATTCGTATACCGTATACGATAAGCCGTGGCGACAGGTGTATTTAGCCTCATTAAGGTCCTTACCCACAGGCTGCCAGGAGATCGAGAAATAATCCTTATCCTCGTTGTCCCTTACATATACGTAGTATCCCGGCCTGTCCATAGGGATCGAATTGCCGTGGAAACGGCTGATCCTGTGATATTCGGGAGATTCGTAAAAAGAATATCCTCCCGCGGTATGATTGATGACCGTTGCGAATTTCTCGACACCAAGATAATTGGTCCATGATGTGGGAAGGTCTATCCGGTCTATGACATATTCTCTGTTCTCATCGTCAAAATGTCCGTACTGCATGAAAAATCTCCTTCGGATAATGATATTTTGTTCTTCGATTATCATTTTATCCTCGGGAGATTCAAATAAGAATGGATGTATTTGCTATTTTGTGATTAATCTTGTCAAATATCGGATCCGGTAAAAAGTTCAAGCTTGGCTATCATGTCTTCAAGAAGGTATCTTGAGTCGATATCCGTATAAATACGTATGATCCTTGCATTTTCATCTGCTTCCGAAGATGTATCGCCGGCTACCTTAGGTGCCTTGCAAAGCTTATACCTTCCCGCATCGGGATTTAACGTGAGCGCAACTGCGGGAGAATCGCCCAGCGACCAGCTTTCGCCCTTTGTCCAGCCTGCATGTTCCGACATGTTGTAATCCACAAGATTTGTAAAAAGATGTTCGCCGATCTTTCCGCAGGGAAGTATCCTTCTTTCGATCTCCGCTATCCCTATATGAACGGTAGTATACACAAGCGAGGGAACAAGCCAGAGGTCAACGTTGCTTGAAAGCACGAAGTTTGCGGCCTCTATATCGTTACCCGCATTAAATTCCCTGAAAGGTGCCTTGTACGGAGCCTCTCCGTGAGTACCTATCCAGATGACCGTCATTTTATCTGCTATCTCGGGACACCGTTTAAGGGCTGCCGCAACATTTGTGATCGCACCCTGACAAAGAACAAACAACGGCTTATCGCTTTCTTTTTTAGCTTCCGCGATGATAAAGCCCGCGCCTTCCGAAAGCTCCGTATCGTCGCTTCCGCGCTGTCCGAGAAAATGCGGGACATTTAAGTCCATCGCACTTAAGATCGTGGCTATCTCGTCATAGCTTTTATATACCGAGCCTTCTTCGTTAAAGTGTGTTGCCACGATCCCTTTGACTATAAGCTTCGGACTTAAAAGAGCATGCACTATCGCAAACGGATCGTCTGCCTCGCAGGCGGCGTCCGTATCGATGATCACTCTTACTTTTTTGTCTTCGGTAACATCATATTTATATTTCATAGCGTTCTTTTACCCCTATATCACTCCCGCAGGAATCAGTATTATCAAAAGAAGTGCCACTAAAGCCCATTCACATATTAAGAACATGTTTCTCTTTTTCTTCGGCATATCGGGCACATAATTGCTTGCAAGGAAAAACGGCACATAAGTCGTGATAAATACGGGGATCACGCCCCACCACTTATATACCCAGATAAAGCTGTTGTTTTTGGTAGCGGCCAGAAATGACTCAAACAGTGCAAACAAAAGCGCCATCTCTATCGCACCCATAAGCTTACAGCTTATGCCCTTAAAATTGCCTTTTGCAAAATAACGCTTACTTCTGTCCGCGGGAAGCATCTTAAACGAAATGATACCCGCAAGAGAAAACATCATCGAAAGTTCCCAGCACACACCTATAAGAAGGATAAATGTCGTGGACTCGTTGCTTACCGACCATAAAGGATATCCCGTAACCTTTCCGATGATCGCGTTGCAGATCTCGTAGAGCCAGTGGACGCCGTAAAGCGCAAGCCCCGCAAAGACACTGTCGTAGTCTTTTTTGTGGATCTCGCTCCAGTACACATAGAACACCACTGCAAGGATAAAGATAAAAGTCCAGTTGAAGTTTTCCGTTGAACGAACGGAAATCGAACGGACCAGCTGCTTGGCGGCTTCGGAGCCGTCTCCCCAGAATTTGAACATATGTCACCCCCTGTGATCTGTTTATGATTCTTTAAAAACGTCGCTTAGATCTATATATTCTTCCAATACCCGGCAAAATCTTAAAAGTCCCTCTTCATCGGCTTCGCTGAAACGGTCAAAGAGCGGGCTGTCTATATCGAGGACCCCGAAGATCTTCCCGTCCTTGTGAAGAGGTATCACTATCTCGGAATTTGATGCGCTGTCACAGGCTATGTGGCCCGGAAATTCGTGAACGTCCTTAACTCTTTGTACCTTATCGGTCTGTACCGCGGTCCCGCATACGCCTTTTCCGATCTTTATGTTTATACACGCGGGTTTACCCTGAAAAGGACCCAGAAGAAGGGCGCCTTTATGCATAAGATAAAAGCCCGCCCAGTTGATGTCTTTAAGCTCCTGCCATAAAAGTGCCGAAGCATTCGAAAGAAGCGGAAGAAAGTTTGCTTCCGCCTTTGAAAAACCCAAAAGCTGTTCGTTGATAAGGTTATAATCCGTCATAACACCCATTCCCTTTTTTTATATATTATAACTCTTCCTCTATGACATATATACCGTCATCTATTCTCTTTCCGATATCCTGCTTGGTCATGGGCTTACCGAAATAGTAACCCTGCTGCCTCTCGCACCCTATGCTGTCCAGAAAATCCGCCATCTCCTTTGTCTCAACGCCCTCGGCAAGGGTACGCATGCCGATCTCCTTTGACATGTTTATAACGGAATTGAGCACGGTCTTTGTCTTTTCGTTGGTATAAAAGCCCTTCAAAAAGTCCATATCTACTTTTACAACATCAAATTCGTAGTCCTTAAGAGCATTCAAAGCGGAATACCCGGCTCCGAAATCATCGAGCCATACTCCGTAGCCAAGCTCTCTTAACCTCTCTAAGGAATCCTTTAAAATGTTCCGGCCGCCTTCCAGTGCACTCTCGGTGATCTCAACATGGATAAGGTCCTTCGGTATATCGTAGGATCTTACCTTTTCTTCAAGGAATCCGATTATATCCGTAAGTTCAAAGTCAAGTCT
>JAGCCY010000198.1 GCA_017651385.1 Lachnospiraceae bacterium | reverse complement strand
CTCCATCGGATAGGGCTCGCCGAAGTTTCCGTTTACCCAGTCTACGTTCGGAACGGAAAGTCCGTGAAATCCCGATGAAAATACATGCTGCGCGTAGCGTATGCCCTTATCCTTAAGTGCCTTTGCATAGAGGTAGCTGTTCTCAACCGGCACAAGGTCGTCTGTTGCGGTCTGCCATATAAAGCACGGAGGATTGGTTTCTTTTACCGTATTTTCAAGAGAATATTTATATAAAAGCGCTTTGCTCTCTTCGTCGTTTCTTTCGTATATGTCGCCGCCCAAAAGGAAGCGGAAAGAATCCTTGTGGGCATATTCGCCGCTTGTGATAACGGGATATGAAAGCACGGCTGCATCGGGTCTGCACGAAATATTTGCATATTCGGGATTTTCGTCTTTTATCTCATCGTGGAAATTGCAAAGACTCGCACATACGTGACCCGCTGCCGAGAATCCGCAGATATAAAGCCTGTTTGGATCGATCCGGTATTTATCCGCATTCTTTCGCACATGGCGGACCGCTCTTGCAAGATCCGTCACAGGCCTTTCAAAAAGCGGTTCGCGCATAAGCTGATTGGTGGTATATGTCATTACAAAGCAGTTATAACCAAGCTCGTTAAATGCCTTTGCCACGATCTCGCCTTCCGTCGGCACCACTACCGCATATCCGCCGCCCGGGAGCACCATCATACAGGGATGCGTCTTGCCGTCATCAAGAAGATACGGTCTTAAGTTCGGTTCAAAGTCAAATGCCAGCGGATAATAATATTCACCTTCATGCCAGATCTTTATCTTTTCCATCTTTATACCCCTTAATTTTCAAAAATTTTAGGCTTCTGTATATAATAACCCTGCATAAAGTCAATGGGAAGATTTAAAAAGTATTCGTATTCCGCCTTTGTCTCTATGCCCTCGGCCAGAATCAGAATATCCTTTTCTTTCATCAGCTTAATGATATTTAAGACTTTATCCTGTTTTTCAACATCGGAATCGATATTTGATACGAGGCTTCTGTCGATCTTTATCATTGTGGGATGATACAAATCTATTCTTGCAAGGTCGACTTCTCGGTCAACTCCGTAATCGTCTATTGCAATATTGGACTTATTGCCGGTGCCTTCATTGCCTCTTTCGAACTCTTCAAGCTTTCTTTGCCATGCATGGATATCAAGTTCGGTATATTCAAGCATTTCAAGAACAATTCTGCCGGCTATCTTCCAACCCACTTCCTCAAGCCATATTGTTGAGAATTCTTCGGACATGCATGCACCGGGAAAAGAATTGATAAAAATCTTGCCTTCAAGATCATTGTTCAGAAATGCCTTTATGGAATAAAGCATTGTTATTTCTTCGAGAACATCTATCAGATCGGATTTTATACAATAATCCACAACGTCAAGCGGAGAAAAAGGAGCAGGCCTCATCAAGGCCTCATACCCATAAATCTCACCCGTATCTGCGTGCACTACGGGTTGAAATGCAAACTTTATGTCTTCGGGTTTTTTAAGAATATCAGCTATGTCTGTCATTATGCCCCCCGGAAAATGATAGATATAAAACTGTGTGTTATTTCATTTTAACGAGTTTTGATGAATAAAGCAAACTTATTGGGTCCTATGTTTAGGTTATCGGCTCATTTAACCGACAAAACATCCGGAAGATATTCCTTTAATGCCTTCATCACAAGCAATGCCGCCTTCTCATCCGGCATAGGTATTTCCGCCGCCTCTTCACCGTTATGGCACAGCACGATACTGTGAAACAAAAGATCTCCGCCCGCACAGCACATTTTTGCGGGAACTGTGTTCACACGCCTGAAATATCTGTCTACGTGTTCTTTGGGCATGCGGTAGCATTTAAGCTTTTTCCTGAAGAAAAGATTGTTTTCCGAAATATACAGTCCGGCTATTTCTTTTGCCGTCTTATACTGTTCCAAAAGTCCCTCTTCGCTCGTCAAAAGACCCGTCAATTCATATATTTTCATGTGACCCCCCTTAAGTAGTGATAATATGATTATATAATGAACAATACAAAAATCAAAAAATAAATTGATAAAAGAACGCAGCCTGCGCATAATATCTTCTATGAAAAATCGGACTCTAAACATGACGGAAGGCAGCCCCGTAAAGCTGCTCATATCGTTTTCAATCCCGATGCTGATAGGTAATATCTTTCAGCAGCTATACAATATAGCCGATTCCATGGTAGTCGGTCGTCTTGTCGGAGCGGAAGCACTCGGTGCGATAGGTGCAACAGGCTCGATAACATTTATGTTCTTCGCGCTCTGTAACGGTATCGGATCGGGCGGCGGCATCATCACATCGCAATATTTCGGGCGTGATGATATGGGAAAGGTCAAAAGCTGTATCGCCAATACGGCTTATATCATGATCGCCTTTCCTGCGGTTGTGGGCGTGATCGCTTTCTTACTGGCTCCCTTCTTACTGAATCTTTTAAATACACCCGAAGCTATCATATCCGAGTCGCTTTCCTATTTAAGACTTATGTGTGTGGGTCTTGTGTTCGTGTCGCTTTATAACTATGTGTCTTCAATGTTAAGGGCACTCGGCGATTCAAAGACCCCGCTTTATTTTCTTATATTCTCGTGCATTTTAAATGTCGGACTCGATCTTTTGTTTGTGGGCACGTTTAAAATGGGCGTGACCGGTGCCGCGGTCGCCACCCTCATCTCGCAGTTTGTTTCCGGCTTTTTCTGTATTCTTTACGCGATAAGACGTAATCCTTACTTTAAACTGTCCCGCGAAGATATGGTGTTCAATACGGG
>JAGCCY010000197.1 GCA_017651385.1 Lachnospiraceae bacterium | reverse complement strand
TGACAGTGACTGCGAGATCCTGCTCCCGATGTACCAAGAATACGGTACGGATATGTTCGCAATGCTGGATGCCGAATTTGTGTGCGTCATATTTGATGCAAAGAAGGGTGAGTTTATAGCGGCCCGCGATCCGATCGGCATACGTCCGATGTATTACGGTTACGATAAAGACGGGGATATAGTGTTCGCAAGCGAGCCCAAAAACCTTGTAAACATTTCCGATAAGATCATGCCGTTCCCGCCCGGACACTACTATAAAGACGGTAAATTTACCTGCTATCTTGAGATATCGAAACCTAAATGTGTTCTTTCCGACGATCTTGAGACCGTTTGCAAGAACATTCATGACAAACTTACACTCGGCGTAAAGAAAAGACTTATTGCCGATGCCAAGGTCGGTTTTCTTCTTTCGGGCGGTCTTGATTCTTCGCTTGTGTGCGCGATAGCTGCCAAAGAAAGCAAAAAGCCCATAAAAACCTTTGCCATAGGTATGAGCGAGGATGCTATCGATCTAAAGTACGCAAAACAGGTTGCCGACTTTATCGGAAGCGATCATACCGAAGTATATATGACTCCGGACGATGTAATATCTTCACTTGAGGAAGTCGTATATCTTTTGGGAACATACGATATCACAACGATAAGAGCCAGCATGGGTATGTATCTTGTGTGCAAGGCGATACACGAAAAGACTGATATCCGCGTTCTTTTGACGGGTGAGATCTCCGATGAGCTCTTCGGCTATAAATATACCGATTTTGCACCCGATGCAAAGGCTTTTCAGGAGGAATCCGAAAAAAGGATCAGAGAACTTCATATGTATGATGTTTTGAGAGCTGACAGATGTATATCCGTCAACTCACTTGAGGCAAGAGTACCCTTCGGAGACATTGACTTTGTAAAATATGTTATGGCGATTAATCCGGAGTTAAAGCTGAACAAATACAACAAAGGTAAATATCTTTTAAGGCATGCATTCGAAAAGGATGCGATCCTTCCGGAGGGTATCTTATGGCGTGAAAAAGCGGCATTCTCCGACGCCGTCGGTCACTCGATGGTCGACTATCTTAAAGAATATGCCGAAGAAAAGTACACCGACGAAGAATTTGAAAAGCGTTCAAAGTTATATGATCACGCACGCCCCTTCACCAAGGAATCTCTTCTTTATCGCGAGATCTTCGAAAAGTATTACAAGGGACAGGCCGAAATGGTGGTCGATTTCTGGATGCCCAACAAATCCTGGGAAGGCTGTAACGTCAACGACCCTTCTGCCCGTGTTCTTTCAAACTACGGTGCAAGCGCAGTTTAAGACTTTACTCACCTTATCATCAACAAGCATGAATGCATGGTCCGGCGGCATAAGCCGCCGCGGTGAGAAGGTTTATCGATGCGGTAAGTTTTCATTGACAAATCGGCTGTTTAGAGTATAATTTTCGTGTAAAGGCAATGGCGTCTTCGGGTAACCGAAGTACCAGCGCCTTTTTTTGCATTGCAAAGACACTAAAACTCCGGAGGTTATACTATGTCAAATTGCGCAATCGTAGGTATTAACTGGGGTGACGAGGGAAAGGGCAGAATGGTCGATCTTCTTACAGAGAAGTTCGACGTTGTTGTGCGTTTTCAGGGCGGCGGAAATGCCGGTCACACAGTTATTAACGAAAAGGGTAAGTTTGCCCTTCATCTTTTACCCTCGGGTATTTTCCGCGACAACGTTGTAAACGTTTTGGGTAACGGCGTTGCTCTGGATCCCGAGAACTTATGGACAGAGATAAGTGATATCAAGGCAAAGGGTGTGTCCATAACGCCCGATAATCTTAAGATCAGTGACCGTGCTTCACTTCTGCTTCCCTGGCACAGGGAGCTTGACGGACTTGAAGAAGCACGTCTGGCCGACAAGAAGTACGGTTCCACAAAGCAGGGAATAGCACCTTTTTATTCGGATAAGTTCCAGAAGAAGACCATCCTTGCAGGAGAATTGTTCCACCCCGAAAAACTTAAAAGTCACCTTGCTGACTTGCTTGAGTGGAAAAACTTAACGATCACAAAGGTATACGGTGCAAAACCTCATACCATGGAAGATATACAGGAATGGCTCGATACATATTGTGAAAAGATCAAGCCGTTTGTATGCGATACCTCGAAAATCCTATATGATGCAAAAGATGCGGGAAAGAGCATTCTTTTTGAGGCACAGCTCGGTTCTTTACGTGACATCGATTTCGGTATCCACCCTTATACGACATCATCGAATACTCTGGCTGCATACGCTCCGATAGGATCGGGTGCACCTTCGCTTAAACTCGATGAGATCGTGGGTGTTGTAAAAGCATATTCGACCTGTGTCGGCGAAGGACCCTTCGTATGCGAGATGTTCGGAGAAGAGGCCGATAAGTTAAGAGAAGCCGGTTTTGAATACGGCGCAAAGACCGGCCGTCCCAGAAGAGTGGGACCTGTCGATATCGTGGCAACAAGATACGGCGTAAAGGTTCAGGGCGCTACTTCGATAGCTCTTACAAAGCTCGATGTATTAAGCTACATGGACAAGATCCCGGTATGTACAAAGTACATCGTGGACGGCAAAGAAACGGACGATTTCCCATTCCCGTCCGAACTTGATGACGCTAATCCCGTTATCGAGTATTTTGACGGATGGAAATCCGATATCTCGGGCATCAGAAGGTGGGAAGATCTTCCCGT
>JAGCCY010000196.1 GCA_017651385.1 Lachnospiraceae bacterium | reverse complement strand
GATATCAATATTTCTTGTTTCGGAAAAAAACAGAAATATATTTATGATCTTTCACATTTTATTGTTTATAGCGGGCACATATCTTCCAAAGAATGCTATCCCGGTTACCATGGGCTTTCAGCTTCTTATGCAGGGTTATACCGGATATGCATGGGGGATAGGGGTTTTGATCCCTGTGATCGTATTGCTTCTTCTTCAGAAAAGATATATATTTGCAGGATTTATGATCATTTCTTTCCCCGGATTGTTTAAGCTTGACCGTATTTTCTTTGCCGCTAAAGAGTTTTTATCGGGCTACCACGGCATAAACCTTGCAGGCAAGCTTTTCATTTTATATATTGCTTCGCTTATCTGGTTTATCTTAAGGCGTAAAAAGCATTATATACCCGTATGGGCCTTTTTCTCGGGCGCCGCTCTTATAAGCGCAGCTCTTACTGACGCTTACGAGTACGTGGGCGAGAAGAAATCATTCATTGTTTCGGCTGGACTGGTGATACTTGCATGCTGTTCATTTTATCCGTTTAAAGGCGCCGAGTTTGTACTTGACAAAACCGAATACAATTACGGTTCTATCAGGGGAAGCAGGGAAACGGCAACGATCTGGGCACCGGAGGATATCATTGAAAAGGCAAGAAGAAGCGATGCCGGGATCTTTCCGATATACGGACGTGATGCATTCAATACCATGCTTGCGGGTTCCAATTATGAACCGTTAAGTGAAGATGCCAAAGATCTTCTTTTTGCCATGGATATTATCGAAACATATATGGACAGTTATGTGGAAACTCTGATCAGCCCCGAACTTGAGACCAATAAAGAACTTGAAAAGGTTGATGCCGTTGTACTTCCGAAGGATACGGCTTCGGAAAGGATCAATATGGTGCTTGTAAAGCGAGGCTTTATATACCGTGTGGAATATGACAAATATCTTATATTGAGGCGATATGACTGATACAGTTTCAATTATTGTACCCGTATACAATGCGGAAAATTTTATAAAAGAAACGATCGATTCGGTGCTTAAACAGACTTATACCGACTGGGAACTTCTTCTGGTGGACGATTGTTCCAAAGATGCGTCGTGTGACATTATAAAGTCCTATGATGACGAGCGCATAAAGCTTTTTAAGCAGCCGGAGAATCTGGGTGCTTATGCGGCAAGAAACTGCGGTCTTTCTCTGGCTTTGGGACGATACATTGCTTTTCTGGATGCGGATGATATATGGGAACCAAAGAAGCTTGAACACCAGATGAAATTTTTGAAAGAAAACAATGCAGGTTTTACATTTACAAGTTATGAGTTTGCCGATGAAAACGGGATCGGTAACGGAAGTGTTGTAAGGGTTCCGAAGATCCTTCCTTACAAAAAGGCGCTTCACAATACGATCATATTTACATCTACGGTATTGATAGACAGAAACATCGTTTCGGACGATCTTATTAAAATGCCGCATATGGCCAGTGAAGATACCGCCACTTGGTGGACCATAATGAAAGCGGGTCATACGGCATGGGGGTTAAACGAAAATCTTGTGAGATACAGACGTTTTTCTGGCACGCTTTCAGCCAATAAGGCGGTTGCACTCAAAAGGATCTGGAATCTTTTAAGAAAAGTTGCCGGGCTTAATATCTTCGCGGCATCGTTTCATTTCTGCCTTTGGGCGGTTCTTGCGGTCCAAAGAAGGGTACATAAAGGAAGGTAAAAAATGAAGAGACTTGAGTCGTTTAAAAGAGTTGTCCAGCTTACGCTGGGATTTATCAATCTGGGAGTTCAGATAGCCATATTCGCATACTGTTATTACAGCTTTTACAGCACATGGATGCAGATCCAGTTCTGGAGAAGAGGTAATTACCTGTTTGTGCTCATATATGCGTTTTTGCTTTTTGCGTTTTCCAATATGTACGGAGCACTTCGTATCGGCTACCATAAGAATGTGGAGCTTATCATCTCACAGCTCATGGGGACATTTATAGTAAACTTTATAACGTATTTCCAGTTATCCCTTTTGTGTTTACAGCTTATGAATGTCGTGTACTATCTTCCGATGACAGTCATCCAGCTTTTATGGGCGGCTCTGTGGACGATAATATCCAATGCAGTTTACCGCTCGATCTTCCCGCCCAGAGAGCTTTTGCTCGTACACGGTGACAGACCGATAGACAGCATTGTCAGTAAGTTTGCCACAAGAAAAGACAAGTTCACGATAAGCAAGACCATGAACGTCAGTGAAGGTGTGGAAAAGATCTGCCTTGAGGCACTTGAACGTTATGATGCTGTTGTTATCTGGGATATTCCGGTCGACGATCGTAATAAGATACTTAAGTTTTGTTACGGAAAATCCATAAGGGTATATATCATGCCGAAGATCTCGGATGTGATCCTGTCCGGAGCGGAGCAGCTTCATTTCTTTGACTCGCCGCTTCTTCTTACAAGGGAATATCCGCTTAAGGTCGAAGAACGCTTCTTAAAGCGATTTATAGACATTCTATTCTCTGTATTGCTTATAATAATCACTTTTCCTTTTATGATCATAACGGCTCTTTTGGTCAAGTGTTATGACGGCGGCCCCATACTTTATAAGCAGGTTCGCTGCACCATTGATGAAAAGGAATTTAAAATAGTCAAGTTCAGGTCGATGCGCGTGGACGCAGAAAAGGACGGAGTCGCATGCCTTGCCAAGAAGAACGATGACAGGATCACGCCTATCGGAAAGTTTATAAGACGTGTAAGACTCGATGAGCTTCCTCAGCTTTTCAATATCCTTAAGGGAGAGATGTCATTTATCGGTCCTCGTCCGGAAAGACCCGAGATCATCAAGCAGTACATGGAAGTTATGCCCGAGTTTGCTTACAGGATGAAGGTTAAGGCCGGTCTTGCGGGATACGCACAGGTTTACGGGAAATACAACACAACACCGTATGACAAGCTTAAACTCGATCTTTGCTATATTGAAAATTACAGTGTCTGGCTTGATCTTAAGCTCATGCTGCTCACACTTAAAGTACTGTTCAATCCAGATGCAACGGAAGGCGTGAAAGAGGAGCAGGTTACCGCTATGCTTCTTGAGGCCAAAGAAGGCAGAAAGGTTGACGACTGATATGGAAAATAAGGAGTTTGACGGAAAACTTTTTGCGATTTTACTTCTTAATAAGTGGAAACAGATACTGATCGCTACGATCGCAGTCTCTTTGATCATCGGAGTACCTTATCTTCTGTCAAAGACTGTCATAGGTTTCTTTGACTACAGGAGCTAGGTTACGGTACATGTTGAGTATGGCGAAGATTCCGCAGGCAATATGTATGATTATATAAACTATTATACGTGGGAGCAGTATATAAAGAGCGATAAGTTCATCGATACTCTTAACGCGTCGGAATCAAAAGATGAGTTAAAAAAACTGCT
>JAGCCY010000195.1 GCA_017651385.1 Lachnospiraceae bacterium | reverse complement strand
TCTTTAAGTTATTATTGTTTTGCCCTGAACAGTTTTATGTTTCGTATCTTAAGTCCCGTCTGATTAAACACTATCTTAAGGAAACGCTCCGCGGAATTGCCGTGGCCGAGTCTTATGGATTCTTTCTTAAACTCATGCTCACTTCCGTTTCTTGTGATCGCACCCATAACGGTGTTATTGATGGCCAAAGAAACCGACATCTGTGAAAGCTCGCTTCCTTCTGCCGCGAGTTCAAAGTGCATGTCATACTCGCCCATCTCGGTAAAGTGAAGCGTGATCAGATTGACACTTCCCTTGTCCGTCTTAAGTAACGAAGCGTCAAAGCCTTCACCGTTTACGACATCATATTCGAAGCTGACATCCACCATGACTTCGTTTTCCGACGGTCTGTCTATATCGTTGAATATCGTCTCATTGTCGTACATCCTGTCATACGCAGGAGTATTCATAACAAGATTTACAATGTTTCTTGTGTTCCTCTGAAGTTCGGCCCTTGTGAATACGCCTCTTTTTAAACCTTCCTCGGAATCGTCGTTATTTGCATTGCTTTCCGAACTGTTTGTGACCATATAAAGATCGTTTTGCGATCTTATCATTATCGAGGTCTTTTGAATAGCGGGCTCGGGATCGTCCTTTACTCCCATCCTTGCCCACCAGTCTGTCATTGCAACGCCTTCAAAGCCCCAGTCGTTATGAAGCACCATGGTGTCAAGTTCGAAATTGCTTGCAGTATGATAGCCGTTCAATATACCGTATGTGGTCATTACATGGTTGGCACCGCCTTCTTTTATCGCGATCTCAAAGCCTTTAAGGTAGATCTCGCGAAGTGCTCTTGCAGATACGACGGCGTCCGTTGCATAACGGTTATTCTCCTGATTGTTGGTGGCAAAATGCTTGATGCAGCCTGTCGTATTCCATTTTCTCATACCCAAAAGCTGCGCTTTTGCACAAAGTCCCGTTACAAGCGGGTCCTCACTGAAATATTCAAAATTACGTCCGTTTAAAGGATGTCTTTTTATGTTCATGCCGGGGCCTAAGATACAGTCGATCTTGTCTCTTAAAAGCTCAGCTCCGAGATGTGTCGAGAGTTCTTTTATAAGAACTGTATCAAACGTGGATGCAAGACAGCTTCCGTTCGGTGTCTGCATAGCCATAACACCGCTGTCTATCCTTAAGCCGCTGGGACCGTCGGTACATGCTGCCGCAGGTATGCCGTAATCTTTAAGGCTTTCGGAAACCCCGCCGTAAGCCGCACAGGTACCCGGTACCACCCATGGCGAACTCATACCCTCGCCGCGGGACATTATGATCATCTCCTCGTCGGTAAGCTGGGCGATAAAGTCGTCCATTGAGGCTTTTCCTTCTTTGACATCGCAGAGTTTAATGCCCTTATCTCCCGTGTAGGGTATCTCGGTAAGGCGTTCTCTTTCTTTTTCTATAAGCTCGTCAACCGTAAACTCTTTAAGCGGAACGGGCGCATATGCTTTTTTGATACCTTCCTCATCAACGCAGGGTGTAAGTCTTTCAAACTTTCTGTCCGGATACAGTGCGGGCGAAGTCGTCTCGACGCAGACAGTCTCGGCAAGATAGAATGAGCCCACATGCTCTGCGCTTCGTACATCGGAGCCGGCGTAAAAATTGTATTCGCCCGATTCAAGCACAAAACTGTTTTTATAGCCCGTCATACCCGTATCGTCATAGGATGCCATTTCATTCATCCCAAACTCAAGAATGACCGTGTCTGAATCTCCGGGTTCCAGAAGTTTTGTCTTTGCATAAGCGGTAAGCACTCTTGAAGGCTTGCCCAAAAGCCCCTGAGGAGCTTCCGCGTATGCCTGTATGACTTCCCTGCCTTTGTAATCTCCGACATTTTTAACCGTAGCGGTTATCTTAATGGAATTTTCCCAGGAAAAAGCAAACGATTTTTCGTACTTTGTGTACGAAAGACCGAATCCGAAAGGATACATGACTTTTTCTTTTGCAAACGTCTCAAAATATCTGTATCCCACATAAATGTCTTCTTTATAGTAATTTCTGGAAAGGTCGCCGAAATTGTCGTCGGACGGATAATCTTCGATATTGAACGCTATGGTCTCTGTTAGTCTTCCCGAGGGGGTTACCTTTGCCGTAACAAGGTCCGCTACGGCATTTCCGCCTTCACATCCGCCCTGCCAGACATACATGACCGACGGGATATCGAGTTCATCTGCCCACTTCATATCCATGATGGCACCGCTGTTTATCATAACGGAAACCCTGTCGAAATATCTTCTGACAGTCTTTATCATGGCCTCTTCATCGTCTCTTAGATAATAATCGCCTTTTGAAGGAGTTCTGTCCTTATCTTCTCCTGCAAGACGGCTTATAAAAATAAGCGCTGTATCCGAGTGTTCCGCAGCATCTTTAACCATCTCGTCACTTAAAGGCATTTCAAGCTGGCTTGTGGGCTCTGTCGCCCAGCCGTGTCCCTTGTCGAACGGATGCTCATCGATCCAGTTTCTGTAAATATCCGAAACAGGCTCATATACATTGATATCGCCCGCATTTTTAAGACCGTCATGGAAATTGACCACATACGGTACGTTCACAAGACCGCCGGAACCTGTTCCGCACTTTATGTAATCAAACTGTGTGCGTCCGAATAATGAGGCTGTCCCGCCCTTTTTCATGGGAAGCACGTTGTTATCGTTCTTTAAAAGAACGCAGCCGTCCGCAGCAGCCTGTCTGTTGACCGCTATATACCGTTTCCAATCAAAATCAACCGTTTTCGCCATCCTTAACCTCCGAAGTGTCGTTTCCTTTGCCGGAACCTTTCCTGAATATGAACACCTTACTGAATACGTAATTGGCGATCGTTACAAGAACTGCCGATATGCATATCTTTACAAACCAGTAATTGGCCGAATCAAGTTTTTCCCCCGAAAGATCCATTCCGGCCAAAGAGCCTAATTTATGTACAAAATTGTTTAACGGCCACACATTTACAAAGAGCCACATTATAAGTATATCCAGTGCCCATGTGGAAAGCCTTGAACCCGCAAAACCGATAAATTCGTGCATGACTTTGGGATTGGTGCTTCGAAATACCCACTTTCTGTTAAGCGGGAAGGCAAAAAGAACGCCACCGACCCAGCTTAATGAGTTAATGATAAAGTTCTGAACGGGTATGGTCGGATCGAACACAAAATGCTCAAATATCCATGCTATTATCCAGCAGAATATTGTGGTCAACACACCCACGATCAGATAAACAATGATTTCCCTGTATTTTCCAAGGAAGCTTTTTTTCTCCATAAAGCTTTCTTTTCCTCCGAATCAAAAACATATTAGAATGAGTGGCCTCCGCCGCCTCCGCTGTGGCCTCCGCCACCTCCGCCGCCCCGGCTGCCTCCGCCGCCTCCGCTTGAACTTGACGGAGGATTGTAGCGTTTTGTGGTATTTGTATGGACTGCAACAGGTGCGGAACCTTCAGCAGCCACAAAGGCATTCTGCGCGATCTCCGCATTCCTTTGCTTTCTGACTTTTGAAAATGCAAGTGCCAGAAGGTAATTGATAAACAGCGCAAGAAGCAATGCAAGGAGCGCGTTTCCTATATACTTCATGGGTCTTGCGATACGTCTTCCGTCAAGGATGGCATACATCTCGGCGAAAGCTTCTTTGGCGCAGCCCGCATAATCTTTTCTGCTTGCATACGAATAGACATTATCCGTTATCGTATTCGCATTTGCAACCGTTATCTTACCGTAAGCACTGCCGTCACTGTATATGTATACCATGCGGTTATCCATATCGATCAGAAATACCGTTCCGGAATCTGTCCCGAAAAGTTCGTGAAGATAATCCTCGGCGTATTGTTTGGACGACATACCGCGGGCGTTGTCGGTAGACTTAAACGCAACGCTTGCATACTCGGTTATATATATCATCTGTGCAAGCACATCCGCTTCTTCGCTATCGGTAAGAAGGTCGGCGGAATCATCGATTATAGCAACATAGCCCGTGTTCGTGTTTGTATAATCTGCGTCAGGAGCCGCATAACCTTTAAGACCGAATACAGCAGTTAACAGTGCAAAGACCGGTATTGTCAAAAGTGTTCTTTTAAAATTTCGCACTGTCATCGCCTCCCTTCTTTTTAAACTGAGGAAGCGGTCTTGATGTCAGCATATTGTAACGCAGCATAATGTTGACCATCATAAGACAGTTGCATATTCCGGTTATTACAACACCGAAATAGTAATATATATCCTGAACCGGCAACAGGAACAGACATACAGCGGCGCATATCAACGATATAAAGAAGTACAGCCTGTTTTTGCGCCATTCCTTCTTCCACTCTTCGCTTACAAGCTTGCCCATGTCAACTGTTTCTTCCCTGAACGTTCCGTCGGGGTTGGCAACCGTTCGGACTATTTTTCTTTTTTCCTGTTTAAGGGAACTCTGCCTTGTAAGCGACATGACGCCAAGATCGTCGGCATTGTATTCCTGATAGGTTATCTTCCGGACTTCATAATAAAGCCCGATAAGGCATAAAACCGAAATGACCACCGCTGCCCATAAAAGAGTGGTCGGCCTTAACGTAAGAAAGATATTTAACAGTATAAACAGCGGTATGGCCACAACAAGCGAAGAGACGATATATTTCTTTATCGAAATGGGAAGGTCCGCAACAGCTTCGCCGGTCTGCCCGTTCACAACCGAATAAAGAACTCTTTCGTTGCCCTTTTTGTCTCTGGTCTTATATGACATGAACCATACTGGAAGCATTGCAAGTGTCTGCTTTACGGTATCCGGCCAAACGGCTTTTACAACTGACTTATGGTCTATGGTATATTGTGCGGAACGCTGATTGCTCTGAAGCTTATCGGCGGCATCCTCACTGACCGCGGTCTTTGCAAGAAACTCATACGTCTCTGCGGGTACATCCATAAGATCCGCATAGAAACCGCTCATAAAAGCCGTGGTAAAAGGTTTTGCCTGTCTTATATCATACGGAGCTATAGCCTGGCTTAAATTATCGGAAAACGATGAGCTCGCATCAAAATTGACCCCGTCGTATTTTATCTTTACATTCGTGCTTACCGAATAATGATCTGTGTACTCATAATCCCCTTTCTGGTATGAGTGCTTAGCCGAATACTTTGTATCACCCGACCTTTCAAAATCATATATCCAGTATGGCATATATATGGCTCTGAATCCCGAAATGTGCGAAGGGTCTTTTACCTCCTTCGGTGCAAACAACGCACGCCTTGTAAGCTTTTGGTATGCATTTGCACAGTCTTCTTTTGTCTTTGAGAACGGGATTATAAGCTCGGGTCGTCTCATATCCGACATTCTCGCATTAAGCGGAGTGGAAGCCCCGCAGAAACTGCAGAACACCATAGCTTCATTGTCGTCGCTTACAATTTCACCGCCACACTGCGGACAGGTATAGACGATAACCTGCATATGGGCGCCTGTATCATTGTCCCCCTCAACATTTTCCTTGTGCATTACGGCTTCAGTCTTCTCGGTTATAGCATATGGATCCATCACCGTATCACAATAATCGCAGTGCATCATCTGACGTCTGATGTCAAACTTAAGATTCTGCCCGCAATTAGGACAACCGTACATTCCTTATCCTCCTTATTACTTTAACCTGTAAACGGCGTATTCCTTACCGGAAGAAACCGTAAAACTGTCTTTTTCGGTACAGGTTCCGAAATACTCCGAAAGCCATTCCGCAGGTTTTTCTTTCAACATCACGTAATAAACATTATCATCGCCCATAAGCGCTTCCTTAACAGGCCTTGCTATAAGTCTTCCCTCGTGTGCTTTTTCTATCGGACCGCCAAGCGTCCAGTTGCCGGCCATTATCCCGTTAAAGGCTTCGGAGGATCCGTCCTTGAACATAAGCGCAGGGAGTGCAGCCTCCACGGATGTATTTATGATATATACATTATCCGGCGAAGCTTTAAAATATGCATTGATCTCGGTCCTGTCCAAAGCATCGGCCTTCATTGCCGCTTCTTTGTCCATTAAGGTCCGAAGTGAGTAGATTCCCGTAACCGTCATTATGAATATAAGCGCGACCGACATGGATATCTGCCAGAAAAGCGAGGGCTGTCTTGCCGGTCTTTCCTTTTTAAGCACGATCACAAACATAGCTGTCAAAAAACAGAGCAGCATGACATGGAAACCGTGGGTCACTCGTTCGGGCAGCCTTTCAAGATATGTAAAATAAGCCACGAACGACCACTCATAAATGCAGGCCAGCATTACCATAAGTCCCGCAAACTTTTCATCCTTAAGAAGGAAGAATATCAAAAGCGCAAAAGTGCAGAGAGAAACCGCTACTCCCGCAAATGTGGCATTCATCCCGTAAATTGTCGATACGGTTTCATTGATGACTTTACGGGGCACGGAATAAAATGCCTCCCACTCTTTTTTTAGCTCATCGGCTCTGTTTGCCAGTGCATCAAAAGTATCCGCGTCGACATTTTTTAAAAGAACGATATCATACTCGCGAAGAACCGTATAATCTCCTTCGGAAAGATCAAGTCCTTCATAAAGCGGGATATTGTCGTAATAATCGGGAAGCTTGTTGTAATCGTACACCTGTGTACGCGCTTTGTTGTACTCTTTAAAAGTCTTCCATTCGGGCGACGAATAAGCCACCGTTTCCGCAACAAAAGATATGATCAAAAGCCCCGCAAAAATGCCTATGGGCAGAAGCGCATCCATAAATCTTTCAAAACGTTCGGAAGTGGTTTCGTTTTTATCAAAGATCCTGAATAAGATCGCCATGACAAGAAGCGGAAATGCCAGAAAGAACATCTGCTTTCGAAGCCACAGCGAAAGCAAAAGCATAACGATCACAACGACCCTTGAAAAGATATTCTTATCCGAATAATCGTATGTGGCCGACCAAAGGATAGCGGTCGCGGCACAGACGCCCGCAAGCACCGTATACTGATGCAGTACCACAAAATGAACATCCATGATCGTAAATATACCGAAGGTAATGATAAGACCCGCAAGTTTATTGGAAAGTCTCTCAAAAACATGGCCCATTCTGTATGTGATAAGGAAAAAACACAATAAATGGAGCCCCACCATAAAACCGTCGTACCAGCTTATACCGGGCCCAAGCGAATATAAAACCTTAAATATAAGGCCCAAAGGATACATTATATATATAAGATGTGCATCCGGTTTTCCCGTATAGTTGCCGCTCGCTATACTTTTAAGCATGACATCGTCATTTGAACTTAAGATAAAAGTAAAACGCTTAAACAGCACAAAAGCGAGCACTCCCGTAAACAAGAGGCTCACCGCAAAGATTATTATATTGTTTCTCTTTTTATCGTCACCGTACATCAATAATTACCCACATGACCCAAAGCCTGAACATCAAAAAAGTCAGAAAGATATTTTATAAGTACTTC
>JAGCCY010000194.1 GCA_017651385.1 Lachnospiraceae bacterium | reverse complement strand
TAAGATGCCGCCCGTTTCCGGCATGGTTTTTGAAAGTAAACGATCAGAGTAATAGAAATGCTTTTTCAGATAAGAGGAGGCGCCGTCATGTACGGCGCCGATACAATATTACGGGATATTTCGTTTGAAATCCGTAACAACAAACAGAAAATTGCCGTAGTCGGTCGTAACGGCTGCGGAAAAACAACACTTCTTAAGCTTATTTCGGGAGAGGTCGATCTTGTAAAACGCGATTCCGACGAGGATATTTTTATCGCAAAAACAGGAAATCCCGTGATCGGTTATCTAAAACAGATGACTTTTGCGGATGATACGGTCTCACTCGAGGAAGAGGTCAAAAAGGTCTTTGCTCCGATCCGCGAGATGAAGTCACGCTTAGAAAGCCTGGTGGCGCAAATGGAGACCGACCACTCCGAGGAGACGGTTTCAAAGTACACCGCGCTTGAAGACAGGTTTGAATATCTCGGCGGCTATTATTATGAAAAAGAATACGAAGTAGTGCTTAAAAAATTCGGATTTTCCGAAGAAGACAAGAAAAAGCCGCTTTCCGATTTTTCGGGAGGACAGCGTACCAAGATCGCATTTGTAAAGCTTCTTCTTGAAAAGCCGGATATCCTTCTTCTTGACGAGCCCACAAACCATTTGGACATTGAGACCGTTGAATGGCTTGAAGGATATCTTAAGGATTACCCGAGAGCGGTTGTTGTGGTTTCCCATGACAGAATGTTTTTGGACAGGATCGTCGAGACGGTCTATGAGATAGAATACGGAAAGATCACAAGGTATCCCGGTAATTATACTAAATTCGTGGAGCTTAAGAAGGCTGCATGGGAGAAGCAGAAAAAGGATTACGAAGCCCAGCAGAAAGAAATAGAGCGATTGAATACGATCGTTGAAAAATATAAAAATACGCCCACGAAGGTATCCATGACAAGGTCAAAGCTTAAAGTCATAGAGCATATGGATATCATCGAAGCGCCGGATCGGTACGATACAAAGAGTTTCCATGCATCGTTTAAACCGCTTAGGGAGACCGGAAAAGATGTCCTGTACATCGATAAGCTTTCGGTGGGATATGACAGTGTGCTTGAAACGGTTTCGCTTGATATGAAGCGCGGCGAAAAGATAGGTATCATCGGCGGGAACGGTATCGGAAAATCAACATTTCTAAAGACACTTGTGGGCAAGCTTGAGCCCCTTTCGGGTTATTATAAGTACGGTGTCAACGTCGATGTGGGTTATTTCGATCAGCAGATGGCACAGTATTCTTCCGATAAACAGGTTATAGACGATTATTGGGATGAATTTCCGACACTTACCGAAACGGAAGTAAGAAACGATCTGGGTGCGTTTTTGTTTTCGGGCGAGGACGTATTTAAAAAAGTAAGCATGCTTTCCGGCGGTGAGCGTGTAAGGCTTGCGCTTTCAAAGATATTTAAGACGGGACCGAACTTTCTGATCCTTGATGAGCCCACAAACCACATGGATATAGTGGGCAAGGAAACGCTTGAAAGTATGCTCAAGGATTTTGCGGGAAGCGTGATATTTGTATCTCATGACCGATATTTTATAAGCAAGGTGGCTACAAGAGTCCTTGATTTTACAAAGGACGGAGTCAAGGTGTACCAGTTCGGATATGATGAGTACGAAGAGGCGAAGGAAAAAGCCGGGACGGATCCGGTTTCTTTTGCCGTAAAGGATAAAAAACCCGAAGAAAAGAAACCTTCGGAGGATACTAAGCCCTCATACAATAATCCCGGCAAGGAAAAGTCAAAGTTATCAAAGAAACTGGAGAAGATCGAAGAAAAGATAAATCTTCTTGAAAGCGAGATACAGCTTAAAAAGGACGAACTTTTAAATCCCGCGATAGCCGCGGATTACGGTGAGCTTACAAAGATCCAGGAAATGATCGATGCCAAGGAAGAGGAACTCCTTACCGCAATGGAGGAGTGGAGCGAAACAGACAAACAGCTTTCACAGTTTGATTAAGGAAATCGAATGGCAAGAGTAAGAAATTATAACGGCGAATATGACCATGATGAAGAGAATACTGCCGAATATCCGTTTCTGGCAAGCTTAAGCCATGAGGTCAGGACACCCATGAATGCTATCGTGGGATTGTCCGAGATCCTTATGAATAAGGTGACGGATCTTGAGGAGATGGAATATGTCTCCTCTCTTCAGACTGCGACTCAGAACCTTCTTATGGTCATCAATAATGTTATCGATTATGACGAGATGTCGGGCGGAAGGCTTGTTCTTCACAAAGAACGCATGAACCTGGAAAAAGTGATCCGCGAAGTTATCGATATGGCGAAGATCAACATAGGCGACCGTGATATCCTGTTCGTGACCGATATAAACCCCTGTCTTCCGGAAGAGATAATGATGGACAGCACGAGGCTTAAACAGGTTTTGGTGTATTTTCTTTCAAATGCCGCAAAGGATGTGAGCAGGGATTATGTGGCGCTTACGGTCAATTTTGCCGATGCCGGAAAGACAAAGATCCGGTTCACAATAGAGAATACCGAAGAAGGGCTTCCGATAATGGCCGAATTTATCGAATATATCGGAAGTGAGCTGCATGTTATCGAGGATACCGGCTCTTCTAAGACCGTATATTTTGATTTTGATATCATCGCGGTCGAAGGAGCGGTCAAAGTCAGAAATCCCGAGACCATAGAGGCTTCTTTTGCCGTATCGCTAAAGAACCGTCGTGAGAGGCAGGCCGTAATTGATTATTTTGACAGAGCCTCTGTGGATTTTAAGGTGATAGACAATCCGACGGAACTTTTTATATACAAGGACGATGACAGGCCGGAATATCTTATCATCGAATACGAAAGATACAGACGTATAAAGGATGTTAAAGAATTCTGGGAACTTAATACAAAAGTGATCTGTCTTGCGAATATCTTTACCGACATTCTGGAAGACGATATCGATGTGTTCAGAAGACCGTTCTTTTACCCCGATCTTTTGACCCTGTTTCATAAAAAAACTCAGGGCGGCAAGCGGGAGACGATGTTTTTTGAAGGAGCAAGGATCCTTGTGGTGGATGATAACGCCATAAATCTTAAAGTCATAGCGGGCCTTCTGCTTCCGTATAAAGCAACGGTTGATACCGCAACAGGCGGTGAAGAAGCGATAAGAATGATACACAGGACGCGTTATGATCTTGTGCTCATGGATCATATGATGCCCGGCGTGGACGGTACACAGGCAACTCGTATCATAAGGCAGGCCGGAGATGAATATTTCAAGACACTTCCGATAGTTGCGCTTTCGGCAAATGTTCTTGAGGAAAGCAGGATTCTTTTTACGGAATCGGGGATGAACGATTTCGTGGCAAAGCCCATAGATCTTAATGTACTCATAGATACGCTTAAAAAGTGGATTCCCGAGTCGAAACAGCAGGTCGGGTATCTTGAGGTTGAGAATCCCGCCGACGGACTTCCCGATTTTGAAGCACTTGAGCTTGAGCATATAATCCCGCAGCAGGGATTATCGTATACGGGCGGAAACGGGAAGATGTATATGACGATCCTTCGAGATTTTCTCGGCGGTGCACTTTCGAGGAAGGTTTCGCTCACTAAGCTTGTGGGTGAAGAGGATGTGGGCCGTTATACGATAGAGATCCATTCTTTAAAATCTCTTTCGCGTACGATAGGAGCCGATAATTTAAGTTTCATGGCCGAAGAACTTGAAAAGCTTGGTCATAAACGTGACATGGAAGCGATAAAGGAAAAGCACGGAGATCTTTTAAAAGAGTATGAGGCGGTTGAGGCGGAGATCAAAAAGATAGCGAACATCGGCCGTCCGAGGACCAGAAAGATACCGCTTCTTCGGGAAAAAGCCGGTGAGATCCTAAGGGAGCTTTTCCATGCAATGGATGAGTTTGATTACGATGCCGCAGAGAAGATCTGCGATGAGCTTGAAAGATACGAATATGACAGTCTTGTGGAAGAAAGCTACCAGAAACTGCGTGAGTGTGTAGACAACATAGATTATGACGGTACCAAACAGCAGGCTGTTGAGATGATCGCACTTTTGTAGCGGGATACGGGAGGATGATAAAGTGAAAGAAACTGTATTAAAAGGTTTTGAAAAGGTATTTCATACAACCGGCGGGGTAAAGTGTTATTTTGCCCCCGGCAGGGTAAATCTTATAGGGGAGCACACCGACTATAACGGAGGGCATGTTTTTCCCTGTGCGCTTACGATAGGCACATATGCGGCGGTAAAAGAACGCGATGACATGAAGGTGCATTTTTATTCGATGAATTTTGAAGATGCGGGTGTTATCGAGGCGGATCTTAATAAAGATATCGAACCGTCAGATGAATGGAAATGGGCCGCTTATCCTTTGGGTATCGTATGGACTTTTGAAAAGCGCGGTAAAAAGCTTCCTCACGGATTCGATATGGTCATAGCGGGAAACATACCGAACGGTTCGGGTCTTTCATCGTCAGCTTCGCTTGAAGTTTTGACGGGATATATGTTAAACGACATATACGGTTTTGACTTTACAAACGAAGATCTTGCTTTGATCGGACAGTATTCCGAGAATAATTTCAACGGAATGAACTGCGGTATCATGGATCAGTTTGCATCAGCTTTCGGAAAAAAGGACAACGCCATTTTCCTAGACACCGCAACCCTAAATTATGAATATGTTCCCCTGAAGCTTAAGGGGATTAAAATCGTTATAGCCAATACAAATAAAAAGCATGCGCTTACCTCTTCGGGATACAATGACAGAAGGCGTGAAAGCGAAGAAGCATTAAAGGATCTAAAGGAAATAGTACCCATCAATTCTTTAGGAGAGCTTGATGAGCAAGCATTTGACAAATACTCTTCTTCTAT
>JAGCCY010000193.1 GCA_017651385.1 Lachnospiraceae bacterium | reverse complement strand
GATCTGACCTCCTTTAATCCCACATGTTTCTTTTATTTATCTTTTTATAGGCTTTTGCCCACTTGGATACTTCCTTTTTCATTGCATAATTGCGGGTGTTTTCGGCACCCAGGTTTTTATAGAGCATAAGCCTTTCGGCAGATAATTCTCCGCTTGCAACAGCGGCTTTTACCGCACAGCCCGGCTCGGTTTCATGCCTGCAGTCGCTGAATCTGCAATGACTCTCAAGTTCCAGTATATCAGAAAAAGTATCATCGATCCCTGCTTTAACATCAGCCATGCCGATCTCACGCATGCCGGGAGTGTCAATTACAGAGACTCCGTTTTTAAGCTCTATGAGTTTTCGGAACGTTGTAGTGTGCCTTCCTTCGTCGTCATCTTCTCTGATTTCAGACGTCCTCATGAGTTCTTCACCGGCCAGGGCATTTATAAGAGTCGATTTTCCCGCTCCCGACGAGCCCATCAGACATATGGTGGTTCCCGGTGTCATGTATCCGTCCAGTTCATCAAGTCCGATACCGTAAAGAGCCGATATGGCATGCACCCTCGCTTTGTCGGAGATCTCTTCAACTTCTCTTATATATCTTCCCACATTTTTGCAAAGGTCCGATTTTGTAAGGATCACTACGGGAGTCGCCCCGCCGTCAAGCGCAACACTTATGTATCTTGCAATACGATTATAGCTGTAATCCTCGTTAAGTGAAGTCACTATAAAGCAATAATCCACGTTTGCGACCATATACTGCATGACCCCTGTTTTGGACTGATCCGGCCTTTTAAGAAAACTTTTTCTTTCACAGACGGAAAGAATGGTCGAGTCACCGTTTTCATTATACAAAATTTTTACGTAATCCCCAACAACCGGAAGATTTTGGGCATCTTCCTCATAGAAATTTCCTTTAAGCTTTGCGGGGATCTCAAGGCCCGAATAGGATAAAATGTAGCTGTTTTTGCTGACTTTTATAACTCTTGCGAGTTTCTCTTCTGTTTCTTTTTTTAAATTTGTGTTCAATGTTCTGTCTCCTTTTATACTAAACTGTTAAAACTTTTCTATAGTACGGAGACCGTTAACGGCGGAAAACTGCCCGAAAAAGGCAAAAGAAAACCGTGACAAACATGCCACGGTCCGATTAACAATATAAGATCATATATCGATCAAAGGGCATAAACCGAGGTCTTCATACTATATTCACTTACAATATCCATTTTTTCAGCACGCATTAAAGATTACCTCGCTTTCCTTATAAATTTTTACAACACATAAATATTATCACAGCAATACCGTAAAATCAATATCATTCCTCGACGGATGAACGCTTTTTAAGCGGAAGGAACATTCTGGTCTGCTTCTTATATTCTTCAAATCCGGGTTTTGCGGACTGTCTTCCCTCCGCAAGAGGAACGCTGATAAATATAAACATCAATGTGTTCACAAGTGCTCCCGAAAGAAGATAGAAAGGACCTTTCATGGTGAGTACGCTGTAAAGCCCTATTCCCCACCACATAAGGATCTCACCCAAATAGTTCGGGTGTCTTGAATGTTTCCAAAGCCCCGCATGAATAAGCTCCCCCTGATGCTTTTGCCTGAATGACTGCATCTGATGATCCGCTGTCGCCTGTAACACTACCGCTCCTATCGAGATCAAAAAGCACACAACGCCCACGGGAGTAAGTTCATAAGGCTCATTAAACAGATAAACCGCCGGCAATATACATGCATATACAACAAGTGTCGGGAAAAGATGGATCCCGAAGAAATTGACAAGCGGGTAAAACTTTCCGCTCTTTTTGTAAAGCATCGTATATCGCCAGTCCTGGGCATTGAGGTTCTTAAAAGAATATCCCCAGTTAAGCGTAAGGCGTATGCCCCAGATTATGACTGCGACCATAGCCCAGAGGGCAGCCTCATGAAATCCGTTCTTTATCGTCAAAGCCACCATGATGACTATCGGCTGAACACTCCAGTAAGGGTCGTAAACGGAAGCATTCGAAAGGATACAGCTGAACATGAACGTGATGACCGTCGCAACGATATCTGCGATCAGCAAAGACAGCCAGACAGGTGTTGAAAGAAAGTTATAAACAGCGATCCCTCCTGCCCCCGCCAGGATATAAACCAAAAATATAACGACAAAACTAACTGCCCTGTTTTCTTTTAACGATCTGATCATACAGTACTGCCTTTCGCAAAATATGGAACCCGGAACATATTTTATCCGAGTAGATAAGGCATGTCAAATAAGCGCTTTTACCTCTTCAAGTGTCGGAGGCTTTAAAGGCAGCGGATATCTTGAGATAGCAACTGCCGAAGTGGCCGAGGCAAACCTTACAAGCTCATCATCGGACAGACCGTTCATAAGACCGTATACGCATGCAGCCTTAAACGTATCGCCCGCTCCGAGCGTACTTTTTACATCCACATCAAAAGGCTTCATGCGCTTAAGCTTCTGACCCTTTCTTCCGTAGATCATATCTTTTTCGCCCGCCGTGATGATCACAAGACCGTCCGTATTCTCTGCCATAAGTTCATAGACCTTTTCACGCTCCATGCCCTTATAATGCTCGGCAAGACATTCCTTAGATATAACATCTATGGCAGAATGTCTGTGGAGATATTCGGTGTGGGCACAGTCGATAGTAACATACGGCTTATTGTGCTTTACGCACAGTTCCGCCGCTTTCACGGTCTCCTCCATAAAGAAGGGGTCTATGGCTGCCACGCAGCAGCCTTCGATATCGGCTTCTTTGGGCATATTCCAGCGTTTTTCCCCGCTTTCGTAAAGAGTCTGAAAGGTTCCCATCGGAGATCTTACAAGATCCGCTACCACCACGTAATCCATAAGGCCTTTATAATCGGGATCGAAATAAAGCGATGAGATATCCACGCTTTTGTCTTTGTAAAAATCACGAAGCATCGGCGCAACTTCCGTTCCGATATGCGTTCCGTCCATTTTAACGTTTACGCCGAGCGATGAAAGGACCGTTGCCGCGGAACCCGTTTCGCCACCCGGCAGAAAATATACAGCCGAAAGTTCCGAATATTCATCGGGCTTTAAAAATCCGTTTTTTAAATAAAAAGAATGTGTTCCCAATATCTGTCCGAAAAGGTAAGCGTACATAATTCCTCCTGTCAAAAAAGGGGGAGTCTATAAAGACTCCCCCTCATATTGTTTTAATACTTAGAACTTACCTGCCTTAGCAGCTTCTTCGATAGAAACCGCAACTGCAACGGTCATACCTACCATAGGGTTGTTACCTGCACCGATAAGACCCATCATCTCAACATGAGCGGGAACTGAAGAAGAACCTGCAAACTGAGCGTCTGAGTGCATACGGCCCATTGTATCGGTCATACCGTATGAAGCGGGACCTGCTGCCATGTTATCGGGATGAAGTGTACGTCCTGTACCGCCGCCCGATGCAACCGAGAAGTACTTCTTTCCGGCTTCAAATCTTTCCTTCTTGTAAGTACCTGCAACGGGATGCTGGAAT
>JAGCCY010000192.1 GCA_017651385.1 Lachnospiraceae bacterium | reverse complement strand
GGAACTTTGGTACATCACCCTTCCCAACATGAAGCCCATGCTTTTGTTCGGTGCGGTCATGACCATTACGACTTCATTCGGTGTCTGCGATGTTACGATGGCCCTTTGCGGTTATCCCAGTACCGACTATGCGGCACGTACGATAGTAACTCACTTGTTTGACTACGGTTTCTCAAGATTTGAAATGGGTTCCGCATGTGCCATAGCAACAATTTTGTTCTTGATTATGATCTTATTTAATAAAGCAGTTCAGTGTATGTTAAGAAGAGTAGGAACCTGATATGAGTAGAAAAAGAAAAGAAAAACCGGTTATCGAAAAAGAATACAAGAAACCGGTGATCAAAAGAAGAAAACCCAACCGCTCGATCGCGGGTGATGTTGTACTTTACATATTCCTTATTCTGATGGCTTACATCATGGCTTTCCCGATTATCTTCACGGTCAGCAATTCACTTAAGCCTTTGGACGAGTTGTTTAAGTTCCCTCCGAGGATATATGCACAGCATCCCACGCTGGACAATTATGCCGATCTGTTTGTAAATATGGGCAAGTCCACCGTTACCTTCTCAAGATACCTCTTCAATACGGTATTCATTACATTTGTTGGTACGCTCGGACACCTTATAATCGCATCCATGGCGGCTTTCGTGCTTGCAAAGTATGAGTTCCCCGGCGGAAACGGTTTCTTCAAGCTTGCAACCACAGCCCTTATGTTTACGGGATATGTTACACAGATCCCCAACTATCTTATCTTAAACAAGCTTGGCTGGATCGATACATATTGGGCGATCATTATCCCGGCATTCTCATCCCCGATGGGATTGTTCCTTATGAAACAGTTCATGGAAGGTCTGCCTACGGCACTTATCGAAGCTGCTAAGATAGACGGCGCGAATGAGTGGAAGGTATTCGCAAATATAGTTATGCCGAATGTTAAGCCTGCATGGATGACCCTTATCATCTTCTCCGTTCAGGGTCTTTGGAACAACAGAGCTTCAACATACATTTATTCCGAAGCAAAGAAGACACTTGTTTATGCACTTCAGCAGATCCAGGCCGGCGGTATCGCCAGAGCCGGACAGAGTGCGGCGGTCATGGTTGTCGTTATGATCGTGCCGATAGCTATATTCATTTTCTCGGAGAGCCAGATACTTGAGACAATGGCAAGCTCCGGATTAAAAGACTGATGAGACGAGGTTTGGTATGAGAAAGACTATTGCAAGGCTCACGGCTGTTGCTTTAACTGCTGTTATTGCTGCCTGTACACCGATCACAGCGGAAGCAAAAGAAAGAAGTTATACCTATAATTACGATTACTGGGGAGATGTTCAGGATTCTCCCGACCTTTATTCGGTATGTAAGGTATTCACTTCTTCCGATTTAAAACTTGATAAAAAACTTGCGAATCCTCAGGGACTTTATGTTCATGATAATTCGGTATTTATCTGCGATACAGGTAACAACCGTATCATCGAGCTTGAGAGAACGGCAAGAGAATCTCTTTCGGTCAAGAATATTATTGAGGAAGTCAAGGGTGCTCCGGATGTAAATACACTTTCGGGTCCCACCGACATCGCCATTTCGGTAGAAGGTAATATTTTTATAGCCGACAAGGGCAACTCAAGAATACTCAAACTTGATAAAGATCTTAATTTTATCATGCAGTTTACGAAGCCTACGGACAATACGCTGGATCCAAAGGTACCTTTTGCTCCGAACAAGCTGGTCGTTGATACGGCAGAGCGTGTTTATTGTATAGCAACAGGTATCAACAAAGGTCTTATCAAATATGAGGCGGACGGAGAATTTTCGGGTTTCGTAGGAGCTACCCCCGCATCATATGACTTTGTACAGTTTATCTGGAAAAAGATCGCTTCTCAGGAACAGCTTGCAAAGATGGAAGCGTTTGTTCCCACAGAGTACGACAATATATATATGGACGGTGACGGATTTATATATGCATGCACCGGTTCCGTTGCAGAAGAGGATCTTAAGAGCGGAAAGGTTGATGCTGTCCGTCAGTTAAACCTTTTAGGCAATGATATCCTTGTAAGAAACGGTGTTTATTATGACGGTAAATTCCCCGTATACGGCGACCTTTATATGGGTTCGGGCGGCGGATACTCGGGTCCCTCATATTTCTCGGATGTAACCTGTTTTGAAAATGACATTTATGTATGCCTGGATAAGAACAGAGGACGTCTTTTCTCATATGACGATCAGGGAAAGATGGTGTTTATCTGCGGTGGTAACGGTCACATGGACGGTTACTTCAGAAAGCCCATAGGTCTCGATCATATGGGATACGACCTTTTCGTACTCGATCAGCTTGACTGTGCGATCACGATGTTTACCCAGACGGATTTCGGTGCCAAGGTATTTGAGGCAATGGATCTTTTCGATGAAGGTAAATACGAGGAATCCCAGGCAGTATGGGAAAAGGTTATCGAAATGAACGGTAACTACGATCTTGCATACATCGGTATAGGCCGTTCGTATTTAAGACAGAAAGATTACAAGACCGCAATGGAGTACTTCGAACTTAAGTATGATGCGGACAATTATTCGAAAGCATACCGGCAGTATCGAAAGATATGGGTCGAAGAACATATAGTTCCTATAGTGATCGTTATCCTGCTCTTATTCCTTATACCTCTCGGAATAGGAAAGTATAAATCGATCAAATACGAATTTGAGACATCTGATGCTTTTAAATATAACAATTAAGACGGAGAACAATTATGTTTGCTTCCTTGACCAGTAAAGAAAATTGGCAGCGTTATTTAAAAAGCCTTAAATATTCGCTGTATGTAATCACACATCCCATTGACGGTTTCTGGGATCTTACTCACGAAAGGCGCGGTTCTTATGCGGCTGCCAATACAATTTTATTCTTAACGATCCTTGCGAGAATATTATCGCTTCGTTACACAAGCTTTATATTCATACAGGTTTATTGGGAAGAACTGAATATTCTCACGTATATCCTGAGTATCCTGTTTCCGCTTGCGCTTTTTGTAATCGGTAACTGGGCGCTTACAACATTGTTTGACGGTAAAGGTCGTCTCGGGCAGGTATATATGGCAACCTGCTATGCACTCACTCCTTATCCGCTCATTCACTTCCCGCTTATGATATTCAGTAATTTTATCACGGTGGATGAAGCTGAATTTTATTCGACAATGGCCATGATAGCTCTTATTTGGATAGCTTTTATCGGTATCTTCGGTATGAGTCAGGTTCACGAATATTCATTCGGTAAAAATATACTTTTCCTGGTGGCAACGGTTTTCGCCATGCTTGTCATGATATTCATATTAATGCTTTTCTTCAGTATGGTTTCCCAGGGTGTTGCATATTTCATATCCCTCGGTAAGGAAATGCTGTACCGAATGTAGTTTTTATCCTTAAGTAAAGTAAACGGGAGTAATTATGAGCAGATTAAATCCTATAAGTGAAGAGAGAAAAAGGGAAATAAAGAACGCGGTCATAAAAGAACTTAAATCTCTTATATTTCCTACCATAGTTCTTCTATTGATAGCCGGTGTCGTATTTTTTGTTATGACATATCAAAAGATCAAGGTCGAAGAAGAGCCGATCCAGCCCGAAGCATATGACGGTGACGGTAATGAAGTCGTTCTTGAAAATGACAGCCTTAAATTTGTTTTGGATCCCGCGACCACAAACTTTACGGTCACGGTCAAAAGTTCGGGAAAAGTATGGAGTTCGTATGCGGTAGGCGGCATTGACGATTCCGCAGCGATCAACGAGGAAAAGAACAAACTTAATTCTTCGTTCATACTGACTTACGGAACCGATGCGGGTCTTGATACATCATATGATTCATACTATTTCAGTTCTTTAAATCAGATATTCAACATAGTGACCGAAGGCGATTCCGTAAGAGTTGATTATTCGCTCGGTAAAGTGGCCAAAGAATTTGTGATCCCTCCGGTAATAAGTGTGGAAAGACTTTCAGAACTTACAAGCACGATGTCCGTTACGGATTCCGAAAACGTTAAACAGTTCTATAAAAAATATGATATCAATAACTTAAGTAAAAAAGATGCCAAAAACAAGGATGAGCTTCTTGCCAATTATCCCATTCTTGAGACACAGCCCATGTATATACTTCGTGACGGTCTTAAGGATACGGCCAAGAAATCACTTGAAAAGCAGTTCGAAGCAGCAGGTTACACTTACGAGGAGTATCTTGCCGACAAAGAGCTTAACATGAAGGAAGCGTCAAACGACAATCCCGTTTTCAAAGCTTCGGTCATATATAAGCTTGACGGAGACGATCTTTTGGTTGAAGTTCCCATGTCATCGCTTGAAGGCAAAGAAGAGTATCCTATATATACGATCAATATACTTCCTTACTTCGGATCCGGCAGTACATCGGATGAGGGTTACATGCTCGTGCCCGAAGGCGGCGGTTCGATCATAAACTTTAACAACGGACGTACATCACAGAGTGTTTATTATGCAAACCTTTACGGTTGGGATATGGCACTTGAAAGGGCAGCCGTGG
>JAGCCY010000191.1 GCA_017651385.1 Lachnospiraceae bacterium | reverse complement strand
GCCAGAGAGATATAGCTTTCAAGTGCATGCACCATCGCATCGACACCGCAATAAGCTGCGGTATTCTTCGGAACCGTCGTTATAAGTTCGGGGTCCAAAAGCACTTTCTGCGGAAGAAGATATGTGCTTCCTACCGTAAGCTTATAGTTTCTTGCATGATCCGTTATCACGGAAAAAGAAGTAACTTCGGATCCCGTACCCGCGGTAGTGGGGATTGCAATCATCGGAACAACAGGACCGGGCACCTTTCCGACGCCTTCGTATTCCGTGATCTTACCACCATATTTTCCGAGCAGTGCGACCGCCTTTGCCACATCAAGGGGAGATCCGCCTCCGAATGCGACAATGACATCGGCTCCGCTCTTTTTAAATTCTTCCGTTGCTCTTTCTACCGTTTCCGTTGACGGATTGGCTTCGGTATCGGTAAACTTACCGCTTTCGATACCGGCTGCATTCAGACTATCCGTGCACTTTGCAACAAGTCCCGATTTATCCAGATGAGGTCCCGAAACAATGAATGCTTTCTTTGCTCCGAGCTCACGTGCCATGTCCGGAAGCTTGCCAAGCATTCCCCATCCGAAACAGATATTCTGAGGTACGGAAAAAGAAAAAGGATCGATGATTTTTAAAAGAAGCCTCTTTGCAGTTAAAGACATAAAGGCAGGAGAGCCGTTTACATCGGAAAATGTACGTTCAATCCGTCCGGGATACGGTATTAAGCCCAAATATTTAAAAGATCTTTTGGGCAAACCTTCAAAGCGTGATATAAAGCGCGGAGAACCGCTTAAGGAAGAGGATCGTTTTTGATAAGGATACGATTATGAAGATACTTTGTTTGTACAATAATGAATGTGCGCTTCCGCTTTTTGACGAGATCCGAAAGCTTAAACATGAGACGGTACTTATGACAGAAAGACTGTCTCTTGATTATATAAGAAGTGAAAACTTCGATCTTGCGGTAAGTTATACATACAGATACATAATTTCGGGAGACATCTTAAAGGCATTAAAAGGGAATATAGTAAACCTTCACAATTCATATCTTCCGTATAACAGGGGAGCCGATCCGAATCTTTGGAGCTTTGCCGAAAATACCCCGAGAGGCGTTACCCTTCACTATATGGATGAGGGTCTCGACAAGGGATATATAATAGCGCAAAGGCTTGTAACCGAAGGAGACGGTGAAACCCTTAAAAGCTCCTATGACAATCTTGATAAGAATGCCCGGGAGATGTTTCTTGAGGCATTTAAAGAATATGATAACTGGCAGAACATGAAACATCTTCCGGAAGGAAAAGGCAGTTACCATTCGGTTAAGGACGGGCTTTTACTAAAAGAAAAGATCACATCCTATGATATGAAGATAGAAGATTTTATAAAGGCTGTACGGTAGAATATGAAACTTGTTTTTGTATCCAATTACATAAATCATCATCAGATACCGCTTTGCGAAGAGTTATACCGCTTAAGCGGCGGAGATTTTGTGTTTGTACAGACCGAGCCGATGAGCGAAGAGAGGACCGCCATGGGCTGGGATGCTTCACTTGCGAATGCTTCTTACATTAAGAACAGATGGGATGATGAAAAGGGTACCGACAGACTCATTTTTGAGAGCGACTGCGTGATCTTTGGCGGAGCCGAAGATGAGGAGCTTGTTATAAAGAGGCTTGAAGCCGGTAAATTTACATTAAGATACAACGAGCGGCTTTATAAAACAGGCCGCTGGAAGTTCATTTCACCGAAAGGTCTTAAAAAGAAATATCACGATCATATAAGATTTAAAAATTTTCCCGTATATTTTCTGTGTGCGGGGGCATATGTGGCCGGAGATTTTAAACTTATCGGCGCATATCCGGATAAAATGCTTAAATTCGGATATTTCCCGAAAGTATATGAATACGGCGATGTCCATTTCAAGAGAAAAGAACGAAATGACAAAGATTTATCGATTTTGTGGGCGGGCAGGTTTATCGACTGGAAGCACCCTGAAATGATGATAAAGCTTGCCGAAATCTTAAAACAGGATAATATAGCTTTTAAAATACATATGATCGGAAGCGGTGAACTTTTGGAACAGACAAAGGCCGATGCGGAAAGATCCGGGGTATCGGACCGGGTTTCTTTTACCGGAGCTTTATCACCCGACGAAGTCCGGGAAATGATGCTTAAATCGGATATTTTCATATCTACTTCCGACCGCATGGAAGGCTGGGGAGCAGTCATCAACGAAGCCATGAATTCGGGCTGCGTAACTTTTGCCGCCAAAGAGATCGGGGCCGCACCGTATCTTATTGATAACGGCGTGAACGGATTTATGTACAGAGCATGTAATGTAAAGGAACTCTCAGATAAGGTCCTGGCACTTTCCGATAAAAAGGATATCCGATATGAGATAGGAACAAGGGCATATGAGACAATGGAAAGCACATGGAATGCGAAAGTTGCGGCAGAAAGGCTTTGGGCTTTTATAAATGACAAGGATCATAAAATGCCGGACTATGAAACCGGACCTGTGTCGAAGGCATAGGAGATAAGGAACAGTATGAGTGACGGACAGAAGATTTATGATATTGCCAAAGAAATATTTCCGATATGCAGAAGCCTTTCGGGTAAAGGGGTAAGAAAGACTTTTGAAGTCCTTAAAAAGTATGCGGAAGATCTGAATGTTTTTGAAGTTCCGACCGGAACAAAGGCGTTTGATTGGACGGTTCCGAAAGAGTGGGAGATAAATGAAGCATTCATTGAGGACGAGACCGGCAGACACATCATTGATTTTAAAGAAAACAATCTTCATGTGATGGGTTATTCGACTCCCGTCGATGAGTGGGTTGACCTGGATGAACTAAAAAAGCATATTTATACGCAGGAAGATCAGCCTGATGCGATACCGTACATAACTTCATATTATAAAGAACGTTACGGTTTCTGCATGAGCGAGAATATGAAAAAGGCCCTTAAACAGGGAAGATATCATATGTATATCGATTCGCGTCTTTTTGACGGAAGCCTTTCGTACGGAGAGATAGTGATACCCGGAGAGACAGATAAAGAGATACTATTCACACCATATGTCTGTCATCCTTCGATGGCGG
>JAGCCY010000190.1 GCA_017651385.1 Lachnospiraceae bacterium | reverse complement strand
TCTTCTCGCCCACATACTCGTATGCATCCGTAAGTGCCGCGCTTATAAGAGCCGCTCCCGAGAAAAAGGCCCATACGGGTATATTATGCTTTTTGCGCCTTATAATGAACCAGATAAGCGAAGCAATATATAAAATAAAAAGCTTGCCTGCAAGGTTTATTCCGTGATAGCCCGATAAAAATTCTTTAGCGGCAAAGAAAATACGGTCAAGCTTAAACAATCCGGGGAAAGAAATGATCATAAATCCCGCAAATATATATCTTTTCTGAAGAAGCAGCAATACGATCGCAGGAATCAATACCCCGATCCCCCATGCATATCCGGTATAACCCTGCATAAGAAGCGGAAAGCCCGCAGTAACCGGGATAGCATTCTTTGGAAGATATGTACCCGCTATCAGCAATAAAAGGTGAAAGATCATAAATATATTTCTGTTTTTTTCCGAAACAAGAAATCTTGATATCTCCCACATTATCGCAAGGTTCGCAACATAGGTGCACACCGGCATGAGCAGGTTCATTATCATTTCGGGTTCAACCCCGAATATATTCGAAAGACATGCATACAGCATGGGCACGATCTCTATTTTATTGAAGATTGGAAGACCCGCCTCCATTTTTATGCCAAGGAGAGAGGAATTCTCATATATGGTTCCCGAATACAAAGTAGTCTTGACGGTTTCCTTTGTAATATCGTTGATATACGAAGGTGATATGACAATTATTGAAAACAGGCCGAGCAAAAAAGCCGGAATGAGCCAGACGATTATACGCTCGTCAATGTTCTGGATCCGGATCTCTTTTTTTACAAATCCGTATATCATTATCGGAAAAGCTCCTATTGTAAAGGAACTCACAACAATAATGAACAGTCTGCTCAAAAAACCAAGGTCGCTTTTGGCTTTGATCGAAATAAGGAGGAATACAAAAAAACACACAAACGCCGCCAGGGCCCCCATAGTCCAGCGGACGGGTCCTCGCGTGCTTCTGTCTCCGAGTATCATTGTAAGTCCGGTTCCCAGAATATACGGAACCGTTATGATCAAAGCTATCAGCAAAAAAATCATATGCGTTCCTTAACTATATAAATGGGACGCTCTTTTACTTCAAGATATACCTTTGAAAGATATTGTCCCAATATACCCACACAAAACAACTGTATACCACCCATAAATATGATTATACATGCCATCGAAGGCCACCCGTTTGTGGGATCTCCGAATATCAAAGTTCTTATAATGATAAATAATATTGCCAGAAATGCAATGAGCGTGAAAACTATTCCGAGTACGCTCGCCATAGCAAGCGGTGCGGTCGAAAAGCCCATGATACCTTCAAGAGAATATTTAAACAGTCCCCAGAAAGACCATTTGGTCTCTCCCTTTCTGCGCTCCACGTTCTCAAATTCGATCCATTTGGTCTTAAAGCCGACCCATCCGAATATGCCCTTTGAAAAACGGTTGTATTCACGCATGCTTACTATCGCTTCGACCATTCCGCGACACATAAGCCTGTAATCTCTTGCTCCGTCCACTATATCCGTCTTTGATATCCTGCGCATGATACGATAAAACCGTCTTGCAAAAAACGATCTTATGAGCGGTTCTCCCTTACGGGTTACACGCCTTGTCGCAACACAGTCGTATTGACCCGTAAATATCTCATCGAACATCTTTGGAAGAAGTGACGGGGGATCCTGAAGATCTGCATCCATTAAGGCTGTATAATCGCCGTTTGAATTCTCAAGACCCGCATAGATCGCGGCTTCTTTGCCAAAATTCCTTGAAAATGAAATAAGCCGTACCCTTTTATCATTTGCGGCGAGTTTTTTAACTTCATTAACAGTTCCGTCTTTTGAACCGTCATCAACATAGAGTATCTCAAGTTCTATATCGTGAGCTTTGAAATACTCTTCGTTTTTAAGGATCTCAGTGTAAATATCCGGAACATTTGCTTCTTCGTTGTAACAAGGAATAACAGCCGTAAACAGCATTTTCGATCTCCCTTACTTTTTATAATCTGGCTTCTGCTATATTGTCCTTAAACCAGTCATATGCGAGCTTAACTCCCTCTTCAAGTTCAACTTTGTGTCTCCAGCCGAGGTTGTGAAGTTTTGTGACATCCGTAAGTTTTCTCGGAGTTCCGTCAGGCATATCCTTATTCCAGACTATCTCTCCCGGGTAATCCACGATCTTTTTAACCGTTTCTGCGAGTTCTTTGATCGTAACCTCGACACCCGTTCCGATATTGACATGCTGTTCTCCGGAATAATTTTCAAGTAAGAACACACAGGCATCGGCCATATCGTCAACATACAAAAATTCGCGAAGAGGGGCTCCGGTTCCCCAAAGTTCCACAGAGGCAGCGTTGTTTACCTTTGCTTCATGAAATTTTCTGATCATCGCAGGCATTACATGTGAGCCCGAAAGATCGTAATTATCATGCGGACCGTAAAGATTGGTGGGCATACAGCTTATAAAATCGTCGCCGTACTGCCTTTTATAATATTTGCACATTTCAAGTCCGGAGATCTTTGCGATCGCATAAGCCTCATTGGTGGGCTCAAGCGGTCCCGTCAAAAGTGCGTCTTCCGGTATGGGCTGAGGAGCCATCTTGGGATAAATGCATGTGCTTCCGAGAAAAAGAAGTTTTTTTACATTGTGAGTGTGTGCCGCATGAATGACATTGCACTGGATCTGCATGTTCTCATAAGCAAACTCCGCCGGGGTCGTGTTGTTGGCGTTGATACCGCCCACCTTCGCAGCCGCAAGTACCACTACATCCGGCTTTTCTTCATCGAAGAACCTGTTTACTCCGGCCTGATCCTTAAGATCAAGCTCATTATGCGTTCTTTTGACTATATTGTTATAACCTTTTGATTCAAGATTTCTTACTATGGCGGAACCCACAAGTCCTCTGTGGCCCGCAACAAATATCTTATCCGTCTTTTCCATTATCTGACGCCTGCCTCTTTTAAATCCGCATCCACCATCATTTTAACAAGATTTTCAAATGAAACCTCTCGCTTCCAGCCGAG
>JAGCCY010000189.1 GCA_017651385.1 Lachnospiraceae bacterium | reverse complement strand
TTGTCGGGCTTATAGGTCTGTATGACCACATCACCGGGCACCTCTCCCCTGCCGGCTCTGCCCGCAGCCTGGGTAAGTAGCTGAAATGTCCTTTCGGGAGCTTTAAAATCAGCCTCAAACAAAGACATATCCGCCGCAAGCACGCCCACGAGCGTTACGTTCTTAAAATCGTGCCCCTTGACTATCATCTGCGTACCGATAAGTATATCCGCCTCGCCGTCCAGAAATCCGGATATGATCCTTTCGTAACTGTCCTTTTCCTTTGTGGTATCGGCATCCATGCGCATTGTACGCGCCTTTGGAAACATCTTTTTAACGGTTTCTTCCACCTGCTCGGTGCCGGCCCTGAAACCGGATATGTATTTTGATCCGCATTCCGGACAGGTTTTATAGCTGTCGATGGTATAGCCGCAATAATGACAGATAAGCTTTCCGTTTTTATGTAACGAAAGCGATACATCGCAATGCGGACATTTTACTACAAAACCGCATGCTCTGCAAGAAACGAAGCCCGCTAGGCCCCGCCTGTTGATAAATAACATGGACTGCTCGCCCTTATTGAGCCTGTCTTCAAGAAGGCTCTTTAAAGCTGCCGAGATGATCGTCCTGTTTCCGTTTCGAAGTTCGCTCCTTAAGTCGGTAACGATCACATTGGGAAGCTGATTTCCGGTAAGCCTTTTTGTAAGATTAAACAGTCTGTATTCTCCTGTGCCGGCTTTATAATATGCGTCTACCGAGGGCGTCGCGGAACCAAGTACCAAAAGGGCATTGTTCATCCTGGCAAGTTCTCCGGCCGTCTCGCGTGCGTGATATTTCGGCACGGTCTCAGACTTATACGAGGTCTCGTGTTCCTCGTCGATTATTATGACTCCTAAGTCTTTAAAAGGCACAAACAGAGCGGACCTTGGGCCTATAACTATATCCGCCTCCCCGTTTTGTGCTTTCTCGATACATTCATACTTTTCGCCCGCGGAAAGAGTCGAATTCATGATAATGACTCTGTCCCCGAAGCGGTTGTAAAACCGCATTACGGTCTGATACGTAAGCGCTATCTCGGGAATGAGCACGATAGCCTGTCTTCCGCGCCTTAAAGTCTCTTCGACGATCTTTAAATATACTTCGGTCTTTCCCGAACCCGTAATACCGTGTATCAGGAATGTTTCATGTCTTTTTTTGTCAAGATCTTCTGTCGCGGCATCGACGATCACCTTCTGTTCATCGCTTAAAAAAAGACCCTTTGATTCAGTCAAAAAAACGTTCTTATTGTCTTTTTTAAGCTCTTCCAAAAGTATGATCCCGTCTTTTACAAGATTATTGATCGTTGCATCCGAAATGTGGAGTTTTTCGCTTAAGGCACGTTTGGGGATGCGTTCTTCGTCCCTTACGGCTTTTAAAAGCCTTAATCTCGCGACTTTTCTGGTATTTTCGGTTTTTTTTATCTCCTCATCCACGGTTTCGACAGAAACGTTTCTTATTATCACTTTTGTTACGGCACGGTTTACCTTCTTTTTTACCGGAAGCACCGTTTTAAGAGCGTTGGCAAGCGTCGATCCGTAATTTTGCTTCATCCACACGGCAAGTCTGACTCTTATATCGGATAAAGATACATCTTTTTCTTCAATGCCCGTGATCGGCTTGATCTTACTTTCGTCGAAATCGGTCTCGTCACAAAAATCTACAATTATTCCCTTCCTTACGGTGTCACCTTTTCCGAAGGGTACATTAACAACACTTCCTATAAAAACCTTATCCTTAAGATCGTCAGGAACCGCATAAGTATAGGGTCTGTCGACATTTTCATGCGATATGTTGATTACTATTTCAGCAAACTTTCCGTTATTCATAAAAATAATATACCATAACTCTTTAATGTTTTTTCACAATTTGAACACAATTTGTGTATAAAGTATTATTAAAGATAGTTGGTAACACTCACTATCTCCCCCTCATAGTAGCAAATCCCCCGGATGACCCGGGGGATTTGTGTTTTTAAGATTACCTGTATGCCTTCATTAAAAGCTGTGCGCTTTCATTTCCCATATAAGTGTTTACGGAAAGCTTATAACATATATCGAGTTTTACATTGACCGAAAGACCCGAGTGCAGAAGCTTTCCTTTTTCCTCTCCGTATATGCCCGATACGTATTCCTCAAGCTCTTTAAAGTCTCCGAAATAAACAAGTTCATATACCCTTCCGTCACCGTCGGATACCTTGTATTTGGCAATATTTGCATTCTTTCCCATAATGCGCCCGTTTAAAAACGTGACATTAAGCCTTGCAAATACGGGAGGCTCGTTGCCCGTTCCGAAAGGCTCAAGAAGCTCAAGCTCATGTGCAAGAGAAAGACCGGCATAAGCAAACGGAAGCTCCATATCTATCCTTAAAGTATCCTTAAAGTCATCGTCCGTAAGCTTTGCGTTATCGTTTATCTTCTTACGAAAACTTTCAAGCCTGTCTTCATTGAGCGAAATTCCGGCCGCAAGCTTATGACCTCCGAATTTCGTAAGTTCTTCGGACACTCCCGTAAGACCTTCAAACATATCGTATGCGTCTATGCTCCTGCCGCTTCCCTTAAGCCCGTGTTCAGTCTTAGTGAGCACAAACGTCGGACGCACAAAATGCTCCCTTACACGTCCGGCTATTATGCCCGCAAGACTTTCATGACACTCGGGAAGATATAAAACGATCACCTTATCCGGCTTTTCCTCGCTGAGTACCATGTCGATGGCCTTTTTGGAAAATTCGATCGTCATCTGCTTGCGGCTTTCATTAAGTGTCTTAAGATAGCACGCCATTTCTGCCGCTTTCCCGGCATCCTTTTCACAGAATAACTCAACCGCCTTAAGCGAAGTATCAAGCCTTCCCGTAGCATTAAGACACGGGCCGATTATAAAGCCCAGATGATACGGCGTTAAGACCCGGTCATTTATCTCATTTATATCTATAAGCGCTTTAAGACCTAAATTCGAGCTTTTACGCATAAGCTTAAGACCCCTTTTTACAAGAGTCCTGTTCTCATCCGTAAGCTCCATAACGTCGCAGACCGTCGCAAGCGCGGCAAACTCGGTAAATTCGGTCATAAGTTCCTTAAAATCCGCATCCTGAACACCCAAACCTCCTGCCAGCGCTCCAATGACCTTAAATGCCACAAACGCTCCGCATATACCCTTAAAAGGATAATCATCGCCCGGAAGTTTCGGATCCACAACAGCATCAGCATCCGGAAGCAAAAACCTTTTCTCTCCGCCGATCATTTCAAACGGTACCTCATGATGGTCGGTTATCACCATCGTAAGTCCAAGTTCGTTGGCATGCTCCGTCTGCTCTCTTGCCGCTATACCGTTATCGCATGTGATAATGGTATCTACTCCGTCGGCTTTAGCCTCATCTATGAGCTTTATGTTGATCCCGTATCCGTCTTCCACCCTGTGAGGGATCGTATAATCACAGTCTGCACCTAAGAATTTAAGACCCTTATAAAGGATATACGTTGCGCATATCCCATCCACATCATAGTCGCCGATTATCCTGATCTTCTTACCTTCTTTTATCTTATCGGACACGACTTTAACAAGGATATTCATACCGTAAAGAAGCCCGCAGTCGTGAAGCGCTTCGTCTTCACCGCCTATAAACCTCCTCATCTCCTCAATATCCGAAATACCCCTGTTCCTTATGATCCTCGCCACCACCGGTGACACATTCAGTTCTTTTCCAAGCTTTACAAAATCTCCGCTCTTCCTGATCTCAACCCACTGTTCGTTCATGACCGATCCTTTATTTATGCCGCCCGAAATATGCGGGCCTGTATTAATAAAGGGCAGGTATCGAACCTGCCCTTTGGTTTAATCTTCTTTCTTGACGAATTTCTGTCGGAATACAAACCACATCGCACCGGCAAGGAAGATCGATGAATACGTACCGCAGATGATACCGACCATAAGCGGAAGTGCGAATTCCTTGACCGAGCTGACGCCGAAGATGTACAACGCCACAACCATGATGAAGGTTGTCAATGACGTGAAAATACTTCTTGAAAGGGTTGC
>JAGCCY010000188.1 GCA_017651385.1 Lachnospiraceae bacterium | reverse complement strand
ACCGATTTTGATATGGTAGCACAGGATGACGGAACATTTAAGACAGCTGAAGCATTTGAGATGGCAGCAGGTACAGAGTTCAAGGTTCGCCAGGGTAAGAGTTGGGATGTAAGTTTCGGTAACGGCGGCGATAACTTCGTTGTTGAAGCAGACGGAACATACTATGTAGTATTCGATCCTGCAACAGAAACTGTTTCACTTGCAGAGTAAATTAGTTATGCTAAACTGAATATAAGGTTGGAGTCGAGAGCTTCGGCTCCAACCTATTTTTAATAAGAGGGTTACGGACGATGACCAAATTTTTTAAAGCGATTAAAAACGAGGTTTCGGATTTCTTTGGCACCTTTGCAAAAGGCGACTTTAAGACCAGGCTGTCTTATGTGGTAATGGGTGCGGGTAATTTCTTGAGAGGCCAGCTTGTAAGAGGCTTCATTTTCCTCGCGTTTGAGGTTCTTTTCTTTATCTATATGTTTATGGGACTGGGCGGTAACAGCGGATGTTACTGGCTTTCAATGCTGCCTTCGCTTGGCAAGGAAGGTCCCGGTGAAGTATACGACGAATTTTACGATCAGTATGTATACGCTTTCAACGACAATTCATTCCAAATCCTGCTTTACGGAGTTTTGACAATCTTTCTTATTGTGGCGTTCGTCATGTCATGGCGTGCGAACATCAAGCAGGCAAAAGCTGCACAGGAAACTGTTGCGGCCGGTAAAAAGCTCAATAAGTTCAAAGATGATCTTAAATCACTGGTAGACGAAGGTTTTTATAAAACCCTTTTGGCGCTTCCGGTTACCGGTATCATGGTATTTACGGTGCTTCCCATCGTATTCATGATCCTTGTTGCGTTTACCAATTATGACGGCACTCATGACGGTTATGTTACGAATCTCTTTACGTGGCAGGGCCTTAAAAACTTTAAGACACTGTTTGCAATGAACGGTTCGGGTTCCTACGGAAAGATATTCCTTGGAATCCTCGGATGGACTATCGTATGGGCGTTCTTTGCAACATTCTCAAACTATTTCCTCGGAATACTTACGGCGCTTATGATCAATCGTAAGACCATAAAGTTTAAGAAAGTCTGGAGGACGATATTCGTTCTTACCATAGCGATCCCTCAGTTTATCTCACTTTTGTATGTATCCAAGATGTTTGATAAATCGGGTCTTATAAACGGATTTTTGTTAAAGTGGGGAGTTCTTTCAACGCCTTATGATTTCTGGGGACATGCCTTTTCGGCCAGATTACTGGTGATCCTCATAAATATCTGGATCGGTGTTCCTTACCTTATGCTCATAGCAACGGGTATACTTCTTAATATCCCTCAGGATCTTTATGAAGCCGCAAAGATCGACGGTGCGTCTCCGACTCAGCAGTTCAGGCACATCACTATGCCTTATATGCTGTTCATTACGGGGCCTTATCTTCTTACGAGCTTTACGGGTAACATGAATAACTTCAATGTCATATACCTTTTGTCTGCCGGAGGGCCCACCAATTCCGCCGCAACGTCCGCTGCGGGTTCGGTAGGTTATACAGACCTTCTGGTAACGTGGCTTTTCAAGATCACGACAGGAGCGGAGTCTCAGTACTATATGGCTTCCGTAATAGGTATTGTGATCTTTATAGTTGTATCGATAATAACGCTGGTTGTTTATAACCTGCTTCCGTCCAACAAGAATGAGGGGGATCTGCAATGAGCGATAATACCAAAACAAAGGGTCTTGGCATGAAGGCCAAGAGAAGACTCGGCGATACAGCCATTTACATTATTCTGATAATAATGAGTATTATCTGGCTTACACCTTTTGTATGTATCGTACTTCAGTCTTTCAGAGTTGAATCAACCTGGCAGGTTGGTTATGTGGTTCCTCAAAAATGGGGATTAGACAATTACACGGGCCTTTTGAATACGGATTTTGTAAGGTGGTACGGCAATACATTTTTGATGGCGATTTGCGTATCGGTTCTTCAGACCATTATAGTGCTTTGCATGAGTTATACACTTTCACGTTTCCGTTTCAAGTTAAGAAAGCCGTTAATGAAGTTCATGCTCATACTGGGACTTTTCCCGGGCATGCTTACGATGATCATTCTGTACAGGGTATTAAAGGATATGGGGCTTACGATGGAACACGCGGTTCCCGGACTTATACTTGTGTACATAGCTTCCTCGGGTATGGGATATTACATCACCAAGGGATTCTTTGATACCATACCGATGTCGCTTGATGAAGCGGCGAGAGTGGACGGCGCTACAAGGCTTCAGGTACTTATACAGATGATAATGCCCCTTTCAAAATCCATTATCATTTATACTATACTTACTGCATTTATGGGTCCCTGGGGAGATTTCATTTTTGCAAAATATATATCGTTTAACACATCAGCCGGCATGAACGTTGCCGTAGGTCTTTATTCATGGCTCAGTAAAGATATGATAGCTTCACGATATACAATGTTCTGTGCGGGCGGTGTTATAGTAGCGATTCCCGTAACGATCCTGTTTATGTGCTTCCAGCGTTACTATGTTGAAGGCGTTACGGGCGGTTCCGTCAAAGGATAATTTTCAGACGAGTTTAATAATTTAATAATAGTTGATTGATAAAATATAGAAAGCATTTTTGCTTTCTATATTTTTTTGCACCTTAGAGAGAGGGGAAAAACATGAGTAAAAAAGAAACAGGCAGTATTGGCAAGACATCGGGGTTTATGGCTAAAGCAGGTATAAGGGCCAAGCTGATGGCAATGGTAATCCCGCTGGGATTATTTTTGCTTATCACTGTCGCACTTATGAGTGTACAGCTTATGAGTACAATGAACAGATCTGAAGATCTGTATTACAATCAGCTCTATGAGATCAATTCCGCACTGATCTCTGCCGACAGAGATTTTTATCAGTCGATATATGCCGAGGAACAATATATAGCAAAAACACACACTGAGGTAAATCCCGATCAGGCGATGATGGATGGCCTTTTGGACAGTTATGAATCTAACGGCAAGCAGACGATCGACGGTATCCATAAGGTAGCCGCGATAGTAAAGACTCATCCTGACATTGCAAAGTTTTCAAACGGTGAAAAGACTTTAGAACAGTATCTTACACTCTTTGACAATCAGTACAGCATCTGGTATAACGCCTATGCGCCCAAAGCCGCAGCGGGTGATTACGATAAGCAGACTGAGGCATTTGATATTGCAAGAGATACTATCAATACTATGCAGGATATGGTTGTTGAATTTGCCCAGGCCGAGAAGATTAAACTTCATAAATCGACCGTCAGCGGACTCGCAACCGTTGCGGTTATCATTCTTCTGGTATTTGCAGGTATCGCAACATTCTGTGTATTTATTATTCGCTACATAAGGATCAATGTTAAAGCTGTAACAAAAAGCGTTGAGAGTATAGCTGCACTGAATCTTTCGGAAGAAATTAGCGCAAACGGCAACGCCGATGAGATCGGCCGACTTACCCAGAGTGCCACAAAACTTCAGACCGAACTGAAGAGTATTATCGGAACCCTTCAGGATGCATCGAAAGAACTTGAATCTTCAAGTGATTTCATGGCTCAGAATACGACCGAGACAGCCGAATCGATGAAGAATGTCGATATTGCGGTAGGCGAACTTGCCACAACAGCATCCACTCAGGCAGAGGATATAGAAAAGATCTCGGGTAAGATGACAGAGATTACCGGTGAGATGGAAAAGAGTGCAAAGAGTACCGACAATCTTGACAGTGCATGCAAGGATATCGAAGTTATCACAAACGACGGCATGAAGATCGTGGACAGACTTACAGATATCACGGATCGCAACGTTCAGGCATTTGAGAAGATATTTGAAGCGATCAACGGCATTGATGAGCGTACAAACAACATAAGTACCGCGAGTGACCTTATTTCGAGTATCGCACAGCAGACTAACCTTCTTTCACTTAACGCTTCTATCGAGGCTGCAAGAGCAGGAGAGGCGGGAAGAGGTTTTGCGGTAGTTGCCGATGAGATCAGAAATCTTGCCGAGCAGAGCGCAAGTTCGGCAAGTACCATTAATGAGATGCTCGATCAGCTTAAAGAAAGTGCCAACTATGCAACGGAACAGAGTGAGCTCGTTAAGGAATTTGTCGAAAAACAGAGGGCATCTGTTGAAGATACAAAAGAGAGCTTTACTACCATAGTCAATAACTTAAAGATCGTAAATGACGATGTAGCGACTCTTAATTCCGTAAATACCGCCCTTGGCGGAGATATAAGTGAGATCAACGAACTAGTTACTTCTCTTGCGGCAGCATCACAGGAGAATGCAGCAACAAGCGAAGAGCTTACCGCTACCACCACAACGGTTGCCGGAAGCGTGGATGAGATCAAGGAGATCGGAGGAAATGTCAACAATTCTTCCAAGGATCTTGCAGAGATCATCGGAAGATTCAGATTGTAAGACCGATCACGAACATAAAAAAGGGTATCTCCTTTCGGAGGTACCCTTTATTTTTGTCTTGGTAAGAGCGGATCAGCGTTCTATCCTGTATCCCGCATAGAGGCCGACTGCCGAACTTAATCTGAAGACGGAATAATCACCTTCGGTGTAAAGGGGTAAGAACTCTTTGGGCATCCATCTGTTTGCATTAAGAGGGATAAGCTTCTTTGCGTTCTTTATCCTTACTGTGACTGCACTGTTGTTGGCCCAGCTCGTGACGTAATTGTATAGCACGAAAGTGTCATTATCATAAGCGAAAAGGCTTATGTTTGCTGGACCTTCGTATGTGATACCGTTAAGTTCAAATTCTTTTCTTAACCGGTTTAAAACTTCTACAGGGAAGTTTCTTATTGTAGCGTATTCGTCGGGTACGACCATCATCATCATCTGGCCGTCGCCATATGTGTCACGCGAAAGAAGAGTATAGCTTTCTTCGTTTTTAAGACCTTTGCAAAGAGCGCCCCAGGTTGAGTTGTTTCTGAACTCCATAAGAGGGAATGATATTTCTTCGGGACCGGTAACGCTTGTCCAGCGATTGTGCTTTTCCATTACGAAATCCTTGGTGGATACGCGTCTGCCTCTGAATCTGACCGATGTAAGGGCCTTAAGACCTTTATCGAGAGTCTCAAGTACGAAACCGTTTGTTACGATCGCCTTTCCGCCGTTAGCAACAAATTTTTCAAGCTTTGAAACTATATCCTTATCATAAGCCGATGAAGCGGTGAGAAGAACCGTGTCTGCGTTTTCGGGGAAGAAAGGCGTGGTAACGATCGGGAATCCGTTCATGCCGAGGAAATCGTGAAGATTATCTTCACCCTGTGATTTGTCGGGAATATAGCAGGGAATTCCGATCGTGTTTCCGAGTCCGTCAAGCAGATCGTCGAGCTTATCAAGCTGGAAGCCCAGCGATGCCGCGAACATGGAATCGTAAAGGGACTGGAAACAGAACATCATAAGTTCTTTGGGCTTGGAAAAAGCTGTAAGGTAAGCCTGTTCAAGATAATATTCCATGATCTGGCAGTCAAAGTTATCAAACCATCCGCCGCCGTTTCTGCCGGGAGCCATATTCTCCATGTATGTCATGAGAGAGTAGGACAGATATCTCGGAAGATGCTGGTCCTGATGCCTGGGATCTCTTGTCTCGGTACCTGTGTAGATGTACTCGAATATATCGCGTTGACTCAACGGGTCATAACCTGTTTCCTGATATGATTCCATCCAGTTGGGATATTTAATGGTGATCTTGACATTCGGATTTTCGGCCTTTGCCGGGGCGATCATGTATTTTTCGGATATTTCGTACATAAGATGCGTACGGTATTCTTCCCAGCTTCCGTCCGTGATCCCATGCTCTTTGTTGTATTCTTCTTTGGCGGCACTGCATTTTTCGCACGTACAGTTTGTAAAATAGAAATCGTCTATGATAAAAGAATCAAAGTATTTTCCGTTAAGTGCGGAAGCCTTTTTCAAGGTCTCAAGCATCTTTTCATCGTTGTAGCAGAATGTATTGAAAAGTCTCTGCTTAGGCTTGTCGCCTTCGGGCGTGGGGATGCAGGTGGTGATACCGCCGGCTACCTCGATGCCGTTTGCTTCAAACACTTCCTTGCACATCTTGACCTGTTCTTCGCTTGCAAAAGCATTGTCTCTGAAAGGCTCAAGGTAAACCTTGTCAAGACGCATGTGTTTACCAAACCAGTCAATCTGCTTTTGAAGCTCATCACGGGTCACATTTGCCGTACCCTGAGCCACAAAATAAGTGGTCAGCTTAAAATTTCTGTAATT
>JAGCCY010000187.1 GCA_017651385.1 Lachnospiraceae bacterium | reverse complement strand
TTATGGGCTTTTATGTAAGAGCCTTTAACGTCCAGCATTATATAGGTTACCAGAATGCCAATATGTGGCACAATTCAACTTATATAGTCATGAGGCTTTTTGCACTCTGGTGCCTTATTCTTTATCTTGATATCTACAAAGACTCAAAGCTAAACATAAAAAAGCTCATACTGTTCTGTGTGGTGCTCACGCTTTCAACAGCCGTTAAGCCGAGCTTCTTTGTCGTTTTTGCACCCGTAATGGCAATAGAGCTTTTATGGGATCTTTTTAAGAAGAAAAAACCGTTTAAGGATGTATTTTTCTTTGCGCTTACCGTCGTACCTTCGTTTGCGGTACTTATCCTTCAAAGCCTTGTCCTTTTCGGAGACGACACGGGAAACGGCTATGCGATCAGTCCTTTTACCGCATTGAGCCAGAGAGGAGATCATCCGAAGGTTACGCTTATTCTTTCCGTATTGTTCCCGCTTTTAGTATTTATCACACACATAAAAGAGGCATTTAAGGACAGGATATACGCATTCAGCCTTCTTGTATGGCTTTTTGGCTTTATCGAAGTGTTCTTTTTCCTGGAGACCGGTACGAGAACGGGTGATTCAAACTTCTTCTGGGGTTATTCGATAGCTTTGTTCGTGCTGTTCTTTGAATCCGGGATATTGATACTTAAGGATATATTCAAAAAGAAGATATTTACGGAAACGGCAATTTTGCCGAAGGTTTACATAACTGCTTTGTGTGCGGTATATCTATGGCATGTGATAAGCGGCATTTGGCACTTTGTTCTTTTGCTTGAGGGGCTTACATATTTTGTCTGAGAATCAGTTTGAGAGGACCGAGAGGATCATCGGTGAGGATAAAATTAATAGTTTACATAACAAGTCTGTCATCGTCTTCGGCATAGGCGGTGTCGGAGGCTATGTATGCGAAGCGCTTGCGAGAGCAGGAGTAGGCAGGATAGCGATAGTCGACCACGATACGGTTAACATAACTAACATAAACCGTCAGATAATCGCGCTCCATTCGACCGTGGGCCTTAAAAAGACCGATGTCATGAAAGAAAGACTTAAAGATATTAATCCTGATATAATCGTAGAGGATTATGATATGTTCTATCTTCCCGAGAATGCTCAGGATATCGATATCAAAAGATACGATTATGTCGCGGACTGCGTGGACAACGTTACCGCGAAGCTTGAGATCATAAAGCGGGCCAAAGAAAACGATATTCCCATCATTTCGTCGATGGGTACCGGCAACAAGCTCGATCCCACAAGATTCGAGATCGCCGATATCAGAAAAACATCGGTATGTCCGCTTGCAAAGGTTATGCGCAAAGAATGTAAAGAGCGTGGATTTTTGAATGTAAAAGTGCTATATTCAAAAGAAGAACCTGTCAAAACGCATACACATGCACCGGGCAGTATATCCTTTGTCCCTTCAGCCGCGGGCCTTATAATAGCGGGTGAGATTATTAAAGATTTGATTTCGGAGGATATTTGATTTATGAAGAAGATTCTTTTCGCCGCATCGGAGGGAGTTCCCTTTATCAAAACCGGAGGACTTGCCGATGTTGTCGGATCGCTTCCCAAGTGTATCGACAAGCGGTATTTTGACGTAAGAGTCGTATTGCCCCGTTACCTCTGCATGAGACAGGAAATGAAGGACAAGATGGAGTATGTGACACACTTCTACATGGACTTCAACTGGAAAAACGAATATGTGGGTGTCCTTAAAGCCGAAGTTGAAGGCATCACATATTATTTTATCGACAGTGAATATTATTTCGGCGGATTAAAGCCTTACGGCGATGACGTCATTTTCGAGATAGAGAAATATGCATTCTTTTCAAAGGCAGTGCTTTCGGCACTTCCTCTTATCGGATTCCAGCCCAACGTGATCCATTGCCATGACTGGCAGACGGGTCTTATTCCCGTATATCTTAAGGAGCGTTTCGGCGGGGACTTATTCTTCCACGACATCAAGACCGTTATGACCATACATAACCTTAAATTCCAGGGACGCTGGGATGTTAAGGCTGTGCAGTCCATTACGGGTCTTTCCGATTATTTCTTTACATCAGATAAACTTGAGGCTTACAAGGATGCGAACCTCTTAAAGGGCGGTCTTGTATATGCCGATGCCATCACGACCGTATCCGAGACCTATGCAAAAGAGATACTTACCGATTTCTACGGCGAGGGCTTAAACGGTCTTCTGTCGGCCAGGGTAGGCGACTTAAGAGGTATCGTGAACGGTATCGATTACAAGGAATTCGATCCCGAGACCGATACAAAGATCACACATAATTACAATGCGATCACCTTCAGAAAAGAGAAGATAAAGAACAAGATCAAGCTTCAGCAGCAGCTTGGCTTAAAGGCCGAGCCCAGGACCATGATGATAGGTCTTATCTCAAGACTTACCGATCAGAAGGGTCTTGATCTTATCGCTTATATAATGGACGAGCTTTGTCAGGACAATATCCAGTTTGTAGTGGTCGGAACGGGTGAAGAACGTTATGAGAACATGTTCAGACACTTTGACTGGAAGTACAATGACAAGGTTTCCGCAAATATCTATTATTCCGATGAGCTTGCTCATCAGGTATATGCTTCGGCAGATGCGTTCTTAATGCCTTCGCTCTTTGAGCCCTGCGGTCTAAGCCAGCTCATTTCGCTTCGTTACGGTACCATCCCGATCGTAAGAGAGACGGGAGGCCTTAAGGATACCGTACAGCCGTATAATGAGTATGAAAGCACCGGCACCGGTTTTTCTTTTACCAATTACAATGCGCATGAGATGCTTGCCTGCATACGTAATGCGGAGCGTATATACTACGACAGAAAACGTGAATGGAATAAGCTTGTGGACCGTGCAATGGCCCAGGATTATTCATGGGAGAGAAGTGCATCCAAATATCAGGAGATGTACGACTGGCTCATCGGCTGAGCCACCGGTCTCTTAGGGACGGGGGTTAAGTTATTAAAAGGAAAAT
>JAGCCY010000186.1 GCA_017651385.1 Lachnospiraceae bacterium | reverse complement strand
ATAATTAACCCCATATTTCCGATCTGAACTTTTTCTGACAGACCAACTTCCCGCCGCCGCATATCTGTAATGTGACATAGTATCATTTAAATAATACAGTTTCCCGCTTGCCGCACCCAGCCAAATAAGTGCCTTGTCCCCGACCGGCATGGTTAATACAAACTTGGGAATACTGCTGCCTTCCTTAAGCCATTTTGTAAGGATTTCAGCCCTTATAAAATAAGAACTTGTCTGAAATGAATGCTTTATCGCAACCATATTCAGAAAATCACGCTCATCATATATGCCTGCATCCAGAGGCTTCTCAGGGAAAGACTGCCCCGTCTCTTTATCATCCTCCGACACTACAGCTACCCGGTGCGTACAGAAAGAACACTCAGGATTAGCCTCCATTGCATCAAATTGCTTCTGCAATTTATAATCATCTGTCCAGTAATCGTCGCCTTCACAAAAAGCTATATATTTTCCCCTTGCACGCGGAAACTGAAAAGTCCAACTCATGTCTGTTTCAATTTTAGAGTATTGGTTTTCGGTTTGATATAAAGGCACAATAATATCCGGATAATTCTGCTCATATTCTTTTATTATCTTTGAAGAACTATCCGGCGACGCATCATCATGAACAAGTATCTCATATTTGAAATTTGTCTTCTGATTCACCAGACTGTCCAAGCATTTTCTTAAATACCTTTCTTGCTTATACACAAGACAGTCAACACTAACCATTATCTCATCCATAAAAATGTCACCCCTTCTTTGACTTTCTCCTTATCAGTCCAAAAGCCAGATTCTTAAAATACACATAATACGGTGATTTATGATAAACGATCAAGATCGTTCCAAGTGAAAGGACCGCGCCGATAACTCCCTTTATCAGAAAGTCCACGATCGGCATGGATGTGTCAATATAATTGCCAATGTAATTCCCGACAAACGCCAATATGCCAAACAGCACCGCATCCTTAAGCATGTAAAGATGATAGCCTAGCTCGGGCTTCTTAAACTTCTTTTTGTATACGACATGGATCTTAAACACTATCTGCAAAAAGTATGTAACGAACGTACCCAAAAATACACCGAATATCCCGGTATAATATGCAAAGATCACAGAAACTATAAGATTTGCTACCGAAGCTATTATCGAGATATTCCTGCCTTCAACAAAAAAGCCCGAGACGCTCATTGCGGCATATATGGGCTTGCAGACTATATAACAGAAGAGATTTACCGCCACGATCGTGACTACGTTCAGCTCAAGCAAATTTTTCGCACCGACCCACGCCGTGATAAACGATTGACAGCTTATAAAAAAACATGTACAGAAGAAAAGGGCCAGACAGTTATGAAGCCACGTAAGTCTGTATATGGTACGCTCGCAGTCATCTGTACTGCCTGTTGCAAAAAGATTTCCAAGACCCGATTTCACTCCGCTTTCTATTCTTTCGGTAAAGGACATTATCATACCGGTAATGGTTGCATAAAAAGAATACTTTCCGACCATGAGCGTACTGACCATTGCAGAAATGATCATATTATCGGTCGAACTCGTGATCTTGCCTGATATCTGTTTTATGACAATATTCTTTATGTTATCAAATATCGTATTTTTGTCTTCTTTGGGCAACTGTGCGGTATGAAGGTAAGGATAATGCTTTTCCACCCTCTTTGTGATCGAATAATTGATGATCAGGTTTAATCCTATACATACGCACAGATAAATAACAAAATTTTTGAAATAATAAAGAACCGCAACCTTTATGAGGAAAGAAAGCACGCTGAAGATCGTCGACCAGAACGAATAAATATATTCTTTCTGGTCTGCGTTCACGATCGTGATCTTATAAGAAAAAAGATAACTTGAAGCAGTACCTGCAGCAACAAGTATAAATACAAGCCTTTCATATCCCGTTGTAAAAGAGAGATCGTGCACAATGAGCGGGATGAATATACTTACCAAAACTCCCGCCGACATGATCACTGCCGCAATTATATGATAAGCCCTTTTATAAAAGGTCATTATCTGCGAAACTTTCTCCTGATCGTTTTCCGCGAGAGGCCTGTAAAGATTATAGACAATGACACTGCCCATTCCCAGCTCCGCCAGTGAAAGAACAGCTACAACTTCATGAAACAATCCGTTCAAAGATACATACTCAATTCCCAAAGTATCAAGAATGAGTGTTTTGGAAAAGAAACCTATAATGACCGTAACAATCTGCGACGCAAATCCGAATATGATATTTTTAATACTTTTTTCAGTTCTACCCATTTATATAAACCTTTCCTAACCCCCGACCTTAATGATCCCCACAGTTAAATACCGGTCATGTGCAGCTAAGACAACTTAATATCCCGATATTCTGTCGAGTTTTTCGGCAAACAATGACATTTCATCCGTTGCCTGATAATTCTCTTCAACAAAATGGATACTTTCCAGATTATCATACCCCGCAAATCCGAAAAGCGATTCCGTATAATTCTTATTGGTACCATCCTTGTTATACCTGAAAACAGCGGCATGCTCATGATCCGTTTCAGCAAAGAAAAGGTTACCGCTTATCTTCGAAATTTTTTCGTCTATCTCACTTGTAAGGTAAAAGATAAAACGATTTGTATTCCAGAATATATTATCCTTAACAGTAAGCGCTCCCGAGCCCGGAAGGCTTACATTGAGTGCCGACATCTGATGGAACTGATATCCTCCGCGATAAGAATGATATGGTCTGTTTTCCAAAAGCCATCCGCCTGCTTTTGCATACATTGAAAAGTGCGGATTCGTTATATCTATATTGTCGAATATTATATTATCGTTATAGGAAATATCCGAAAAGGCATTGTTGCCCCATTCTCCCCAGGTCTCAATCCCCCAGAAACTGTGACAGCCTATATTATATTCAAAGTTTATATTTTTCTCATATGCATTATCACTCCGGCCCTGGTTTGTAAAGCACGTGTCAAACACCCAGCTTGCATAGTTGTATTTAACGGAAATATT
>JAGCCY010000185.1 GCA_017651385.1 Lachnospiraceae bacterium | reverse complement strand
GAGGTGATCAGAAATCTTGCGGAAAGACTTACATATCTTAGAAATCTTGAAGAGAAAAAGGCCACTGTCCTTGCAAGCATAGAAGAACAGGGATTTCTGACCGAAGAATTAAAGGCCAAGATCGAGGCTGCAGAGACTCAGGTACTTGTGGACGACCTTTACCGTCCGTACAGGCCCAAGCGTAAGACAAGGGCTTCAGTTGCAAAAGAAAAAGGCCTTGAACCGCTCGCCGAATACATCCTTAAGATGGATGCGGCTGCACCTGTTGCCGAAGAGGCACTTAAATATATCAATGAAGAAAAGGAAGTAAATACCGTAAAGGATGCACTTCAGGGTGCGATGGACATTATAGCGGAGAGTGTTTCCGACAATGCGGATTATCGTACGTATATAAGGAATATCACATTCGAAGAAGGCACTCTTACAAGTACTGCCAAGGATGAAAAGGCTCAATCGGTCTATGAAATGTATTATAACTACGAAGAGCCGCTTAAGAAGGTGCTCGGTCACAGGACACTTGCGATCAACAGAGGTGAGAACGAAAAGTTTTTGACCGTTAAAGTGGTCGCTCCCGTTGACAGGATCATCACATACCTTTGTAAGATGGTCATCACAAAGGATAACGAATTTACTACGCCCGTCATAAAAGAAGCTGTTACCGACGCATATGACAGACTTATCGCTCCGGCCATAGAGCGTGAGATCAGAAACGAACTGACCGAGAAGGCCGAGGACGGTGCGATATCGGTATTCGGAAAGAATCTTGAACAGCTTTTGATGGCACCGCCCATTGCAGGCAAGGTAGTACTCGGATGGGACCCTGCGTTCAGGACAGGCTGTAAGCTTGCGGTCGTCGACGCGACGGGTAAGGTTCTCGATACAAAAGTCATTTATCCCACCGCTCCGCAGAACAAGATTGACGAAGCAAAGGCTGAGGTCAAAAAACTTGTTAAAAAGTACGGGATAAACCTTATTTCACTCGGTAACGGAACGGCATCGAGAGAGTCCGAGCAGGTGATCGTCGATATCATAAAAGAAAGCGACACACCGCTTCAGTATGTGATCGTAAATGAGGCGGGCGCGAGCGTATATTCCGCAAGCAAGCTTGCAACGGAGGAATTCCCCAATTTTGACGTGGGACAGAGAAGCGCCGCTTCCATGGCAAGAAGACTTCAGGATCCGCTCGCGGAGCTTGTAAAGATAGATCCAAAGTCCATAGGTGTTGGTCAGTATCAGCACGATATGGATCAAAAGAAGCTTTCGACCGCGCTCGAGGGTGTTGTCGAAGACTGCGTAAACCACGTCGGCGTGGACTTAAACACCGCTTCTTTTGCATTGCTTGAGTATATATCCGGAATTTCCAAGGTATTGGCCAAGAATATAGTGGATTACCGCGAAAAGAACGGAAAGTTCACAAACAGACAGCAGCTTTTGAACGTGCCTAAGCTGGGCCCGAAAGCTTTTGAGCAGTGTGCCGGATTTTTGCGCATTACCGGAGGCGACAACCCGCTTGATGCGACAAGCGTGCACCCCGAATCCTACGAAGCGACCCGTAAACTTATGGAAAAGCTCAACATCACTATGGAGGATGTCGAGGAATTAAGGAAGAATGCCGCTAAAGAGTTAAAGGCCGCCAATAAGGCAAAAGAACCCGAAAGGCCAAAGAAGCCCGCAAGACCGGTTGTCACCAATACAAATACCGCAATGGGCAAGGCGCTTGCCGCAGCACTCGGAAATACGGTCCTTGAAAGTCCGGCACGGGATAAAAAGCCCGCTTCAAGACCTGTTGTTTCGGGCCTTTCCAATAAGATCAAGGATAAAAGAAAAATGGCCGAAGAACTCGGCATCGGAGAGATGACGTTAAACGATATCTTAAACGAGCTTGAAAAGCCCGCAAGAGATCCCAGAGCCGATATGCCCGCGCCCATCCTTCGAAGCGACGTTCTGGATATGGAAGACTTAAAGCCCGGTATGATACTTAAAGGAACGGTAAGAAATGTTATCGATTTCGGAGCTTTTGTGGATATCGGAGTACATCAGGACGGACTTGTGCATATTTCAAGGATCACCGACAGATACATAAAGCATCCTCTTGAGGCGGTAAGTGTCGGAGATGTCGTGGATGTCAAGGTCCTCGATGTGGATGTGGCAAAGAAGCGTATAAGTCTTACAATGCGTCTTGACGAAAAGACCAAATGATAGTACACTCTCATCTGTAAATTAAAAAATCTTCGGGGTTGGGTGAGATTCCCTACCGGCGGTACAGTCCGCGACCCGGCTTTATGCCGGCTGATTCGGTGAAATTCCGAAACCGACGGTAAAGTCCGGATGGAAGAAGAACATTTGACCGTATTGCTTTTGCGATATGGTAAGACGTGTATATTTAACCCCGCATTTTTTGCGGGGTTTTTCATGTCTTAAAAGCTTTTTCCTGATGTTCCCACATCAGAAAGGAAAACATTTATGAGTAACACAGCAACAGAAACAGTCAATCCTTCAAAAAGCAGGATAAGCACAAGGATCATCGTGGGTGCGGGCATGCTCGCTGCGGTAGCGGTCGTACTTCAGTATCTTGAATTTCCCATTCCTATGCTGATCCCGCCGTTCATCAAGCTTGATTTTTCGGATCTCCCGGCTCTTATAGGAGCGTTTGCTTACGGTCCGCTTGTGGGAGCATTGATCGAGCTTATCAAGAACCTGATCCATTGCCTTGCATCACAGAGCGCTACGGTCGGCGAACTTTCAAACTTTATCCTCGGTGCGGTATTTACCGTTACTGCAGGCCTTATCTATAAGCATAAAAAGAGCAAAAAGTCGGCTCTTATCGGAGGACTTGCCGGAGCGCTCGTTATGGGCCTTATATCCGTTCCTTCAAACTATTTTGTGGTATATCCTTTCTATTATAACTTTATGCCCGAGGAAGTAGTGCTTTCGATGTATCAGGAGATACTTCCCGGCATCAAGTCGATAATGCAGAGCCTTCTTGTGTTTAACCTTCCGTTCACGATAGTAAAGGGTCTTATAAGCGTAGTGATATCCATGCTCATATATAAGCCTCTTTCAAGAATACTTAAAGGAAACTGATCAATGAATGTAACTTTCCCGTTTGTGATAACCGGTGTAGTGACCCACGGCAATCATCTGGGCACCGGAATAGAAATGCCTACGGCAAATATCGTTCCGAATGAAGATATAACCGGACTTAAATACGGAGTCTATTATTCGGTGCTCAAAGTAGACGGTGTTTCCTATAAGGCGATCACCAACCTTGGGACAAAGCCGACCGTAAAGTCGGACGGCCTTATAAATGCCGAGTCGTTTATATACGATTTTGAAGGCGATATCTACGGGAAAGAGATCACTGTTGAGCTTTTGGAATTCAAGCGTCCGGAGATCAGGTTTTCTTCATTTGAAGAGCTGTCGGTCATGATGCATAAAGATCTTGAGGACGGGAAAAATTACAGATCGGTATAATGGTAAAAGAACACGGAATCCGTCAGTGTATGCTGACGGATTTTTCTTGCAAAAAACCTACCGTCAATATACAATTTAAATAACTATGGAGTATGAATCATTAAGTGCCGGGGACACGTTTGACCTCGGCGAAAAAATCGGTAAGGAGGCTGTTCCGGGAAGCGTTTATACCCTGATCGGAGACCTCGGAGTGGGAAAGACGGTATTTGTAAAAGGCGTTGCGAAAGGCCTGGGGATCGAGGATGATATCGTAAGCCCCACTTTTACCATAATGCAGGTCTACGAAGAAGGGCGGCTGCCGTTCTTCCATTTTGATGTCTACAGGATCGGCGACGTATCCGAAATGGACGAGATAGGCTATGAGGATTACTTTTACGGCGACGGAGTCTGTTTTATAGAATGGGCGGATCTTATAGATGATATCATTCCCAAAGACGCCGTAAGGATAGAGATCTCAAAGGATCTTTCAAAGGGCTTTGATTACCGTAAGATCAAAATAATAAAACCCGGTGAGTAATAATGAAGATAATAGCAATTGACAGCTCGGGCATGACAGCCTCGGTTGCGATAACAGAAGATGACATTACCATAGCCGAATATTCGGTAAATTATAAAAAAACACACTCGCAGACACTTCTTCCGATGCTTGACGAAGTATCCAAAATGACGGAACTTGACTTAAATACGGTCGATGCGATCGCGATAGCAAAGGGACCGGGTTCTTTTACCGGCTTAAGGATAGGATCCGCAACGGCAAAGGGGTTAGGGTTTACGCTTGATAAGCCGATAATAGAAGTGTATACGACCGATGCACTCGCCTATAACATGTACGGAACAGACAGGATAGTCTGCCCGCTCATGGATGCAAGAAGAGAGCAGGTCTACACAGGCATTTACAGATTTGTAAGAAGCGGTGACGGATTTGATCTTGAGACTTTGCTTAAGCCCTCCGCACTGCCTGTCGAAGAAGTTGTTAAAAAGATAAATGAGCTTAATGAGCCCGTCATTTACTTAGGTGACGGGGTGCCGGTATATAAAGATAAGCTTGATGCGCTCACCAAAGTCGATCACGTGTATGCTCCGTCTCACAGAAACAGACAGAGCGCTGCATCGGTCGGTGCGTTGGCCCTTAAGTTATATAAGGCCGGCAGATATGTGTCATCGGATGATCATGTTCCCGAGTATTTAAGATTATCCCAGGCAGAACGCGAACGTAAGGAAAAGGAAGATACATGACGATCTCAACACGCCCCATGGAGGATAAAGACCTTGACAGGGTTACATATATGGAAGAGTGTTCTTTTTCCATGCCTTGGAAGCGGGAAGATTTTAAAAGACTCATCGACGATGAAGGATCGACATATCTTGTGATCGAAGCAGACGGCGAAGTGGTCGGCGCTGCGGGATATACGGATCAGGTCGGGGTCGGATATATAAATAATGTTGTAATAGATGAAGGATTCAGAGGCCGCAAACTTTCGTACAAGCTTATGAAGGCGCTTCTGGATGACGGAATAAGTCGCGGATTAACGGATTTTACCCTCGAAGTCAGAGTGAGTAACCTTCCCGCGGTAAGACTGTATGAAGGATTGGGATTTAAAAGTGCCGGAGTACGTAAGAATTTTTACGAAAGACCTGTGGAAGATGCTTATGTAATGTGGCTTTATACATCTCAAAGAGGACAATAATGTTAGAAGTTGCACTTTTGGGAACCGGCGGGATGATGCCGCTTCCTTATCGCTGGCTTACATCGCTCATGCTTCGATATAACGGCAGCAATATACTTATAGATTGCGGTGAAGGCACACAGATCGCGATGCGGGAGAAGGGCTGGAGTCCAAAACCGATCGATGTCATATGCTTTACCCATTATCATGCGGATCATGTAAGCGGCCTTCCCGGGATGCTTTTAAATCTCGGTAATTCCGACCGCACAGAACCGGTCGTGATGATAGGGCCGAAAGGCCTTACAAGAGTGGTACCGGCACTCCGTACCATCGCACCCGAGCTTCCGTTTGATATATCGCTTATCGAGATACAGGACAATTTTGAAAGCTTTGATTTCGGAGATATTACGATAGAGGCTTTTCGTGTTAATCATAATGTTATTTGTTACGGTTATAATGTTATCGTGAAGAGAAGTCCGAAATTTGATGCGGAGCGTGCCAAGGCGCAGAATATACCGCTTAAGGCATGGAATCCTCTTCAAAAAGGAAATACGGTCACAATGGACGGGGTGACATATACTCCGGATATGGTACTCGGTGGACCGAGAAAAGGTCTTAAGGTTACCTATTGCACAGACTCAAGACCAACCGATTTTATAGTTAAGAATGCAGCGGATGCCGATCTTTTTGTATGCGAAGGGATGTACGGGGAACCTGATAAGCTTGAAAAGGCCAAAGAACACAAGCATATGACATTCTACGAAGCTGCGGAAATGGCAAGGAATGCAAATGTTAAGGAGCTGTGGCTTACACATTATTCTCCTTCACTTATCCATCCCGAAGAATTTAAAGACGATGT